>JBIPOO010000001.1:0-56316 GCA_044379045.1 Saprospira sp. | reverse complement strand
AATCAACACGGTTTTGTACAGCCGCACTTTTACATCGGGTTCTTTCGATGCTAAATTGAATAGTACACCACTATTCAGCGCTGCAGTTCAAACGGTTAACAACTATATTTATTCTGTTTATGCACGTAAAATTGATAATCTAAGCACAGCAACAAGTTCGGGCAATACGCTGAATGTTGAATTGCAATACAACAACAGCAGCTCAACTGCCGAGGCCTGGTTGGATTATATAACAGTAAATGCCCGTTGTCAACTTACTTTTACTGGGGGACAGATGAGTTTCCGCGATGCAGAGACAATTGGTAAAGGTTCTGCCAATTATCAGATTTCCAATGCCGGCAATGTGACAGTATGGGATGTTACCAATCCATACGAAGTTGCCAACCAGACATTTACAGGCAGTGGAAACATTAGTTTTAATGCTGCTGCTGATACGCTTCGCAATTTTGTTATTTTCGATGGCAGTAATTTCCAAACTCCCACTGCTGTAGGAACAGTTGCCAACCAAAATCTTCACGGCATAACAGCTTCGCCCAATCTACTCATTGTTTATCATCGCGATTTTCGGTCGGCGGCCGAAAGGCTTGCAGCGCACAGGGCTTCACACAGCGGCATTTCTGTAATTGCGGTCGATGTAGAACAGGTTTACAATGAATTTTCATCTGGTAATGCAGATGTCACTGCCATCAGAGATTTTGCCAAAATGTTGTACGATCGGTCAATCGGTAATGATTCTCTCAGGTATCTTTTACTTTTTGGGAATGGTTCTTTCGACTACAAAGGCAATAATACTGCACGAAGCCGCAATAACAATTTTATACTGGCTTATGAAACCGAGCAATCGATTGACCCACTTAAAACTTATACCACCGATGATTACTTTGCATTGATGGATGATGGCGAGGGCAATCTGGAGCAGAGCAGCCTGATGGATCTGGCAGTTGGACGAATTCCCGTTTCAAGCGCAAGTGAAGCAGATGCAGTTGTAACAAAAATTATCAACTATGACACTCAGGTTGAAGGTTTTGGTGACTGGCGCAGCCGCCTTACCTTTTTTGCCGATGATGAAGATGGCAACCTGCACCTCGACGATACCGAAAATATTGCGCAAATTGTAGCCGGAAGAGACACGGTTTACAATATCGATAAAATTTATTGTGATGCATATCCACAGGTAAGTACAGCAGGTGGCAGCCGTTATCCTGATGTAAATGCTGCATTGCTCAGAAATATTTTTAAGGGTAATCTTTTGATGTGCTACCTCGGTCATGGGGGGCCTGATGGTCTTGCGCAGGAGCGTATTTTTACAACGTCAGAAATCAATACCCTGGACAATGAAAATAAATTGCCCCTGTTCATTACTGCAACCTGCTCTTTCGCACCATTTGATGATCCTGAATCGCTGAGTGCAGCAGAACTCTTGTTGCTGAACCCCCAAGGTGGTGCAATTGCCATGCTTACAACTGTCAGGGTGGTACTTGCCGATGCAAACGAGCACTTGACCAGAAATACTTTTAATTATATTTTTAGTCCGATTGAAAGCAGATTCCCACGCCTTGGAGAGGTGCTTTTGTTCGCAAAAAATACGAGCGGTTTACAATCGGCATCCAACTCTAGAAAATTTGTGCTTTTAGGTGATCCATCACAAACTTTGGCTTATCCGGAAGAAAGCGTTGTCACTACTTTAATCAACGGCAACCCTGTAAGTGGAAATGACACTATAGGTGCCTTGCAATTTGTAACAATTCAAGGTGAAGTTCAAGATCAGGGCGGAAATTTGATGAGCAGTTTTAATGGAACTGTTTATCCTACAGTTTTCGATAAGCCTGACACTATTCAAACTCGTGGAAACGATGCAGGAAGTTATGTTACAAAATTCCCTTTGCAGAAAAAGATTATATTTAAAGGTCGTGCGACGGTCACCAATGGGCGCTTTAGTTTTTCTTTTTATGTTCCCAAAGACATTAATTACAATATGGGCAAGGGGAAAATTTATTACTATGCCGATAATGGTTCCGATATCGATGCTCACGGGACCTATAAAGGACTTTATATTGGCGGAACAAGCACTAACAGCATCAGCGATAACATTGGCCCTGAAGTGCGGGTATTTATGAACAATGAAAACTTTGCCTCAGGCGGAATAACCGACGAAAACCCCTTGCTTTTGGTGAAACTAAGCGATAGCAGCGGCATTAATACAGTAGGGAATGGAATTGGACATGACTTGACCGGTATATTAACCTTTACTCAGGACGAGTCGGATAAAACATACAACCTGAATGACTTTTACGAGGCCGACCTGGATAATTTCAGATCTGGGAAAATTAATTATCCACTGCAAAAACTCCCAGTTGGAAAACATACTGTAAAAGTAAAAGCTTGGGATGTTTTTAATAATATGGGCGAGGGCAGCGCTGAATTTATTGTTGCTTCTGATGAAAAAATGGCATTGGCGCAAGTACTCAATTATCCTAATCCTTTTACTACACATACCGAGTTTATGTTTGAACACAATTTGCCCGGACAGGAACTTGAGGTGCTGATACAAATTTATACTGTATCCGGAAAATTGGTAAAAAGCATCAGCAGCGACCTCAGTTCAGCAGAAAATGACGGATATAGAGTACGCGGTATCGAATGGGACGGACTGGATGAATACGGTGACCGACTTGGCCGTGGTGTTTATGTTTATAAAGTTACTGTACGTGCAACAGGGCCTGCAGCGGCAGGTAGTGAAACGCCAAAAGTTCAGAAAAACAGCGAGTATCAGAAATTAGTAATACTCAAATGATACGCTTGCAAAAAAGCAATCAAAATAATTTTTCAGCAACAGTTAATAAAAAATATTTTTACAACATAATTTTGTAGTTTTGCGTTTTGTCTTTTTTAAGCAGCCTATGACAGCATATATACACTAGCATTTAATTTATTGATTCTGACCTACTTAATTTATGAGCTTACGATTTTATAAAGCTTGTGCCCTTCTGGCAGTTTTAATTTCGGCTTTCAATGGAAAAATTGAAGCACAGTGTATTCTTTCTAACGGGCAGTTGATACAGCCCGACGGCAGTCCATGTTCAAACACCATCATTACAGCAGTTCCTTTTTTGAGAATTGTCCCCGATGCACGTTTTGGAGCGATGGGTGATGTTGGTATTGCGGTTGACCCCGATCCCAATTCCATGCATTTCAATTCTTCGAATTTATCCTTCGGCGCCCGCGATTTCAGTGTATCGGCTACCTATACACCCTGGTTACGTGCACTTGGGCTAAACGATGTTTTTTTGGCATACCTTTCGGCGTATAAACACATTGACGACAGACAGACTCTGGGAGGCTCGCTTCGATATTTTTCTTTGGGTCAGATTCAATATACTGACGACCAGGGAAATCCGCTGCAGGTTGTACGTCCGCGTGAGTTGGAGTTGGCTTTTGCCTATTCCAGAAAAATGTCAGAGAATTTCTCTACTTCACTTGCCTTGAAATATATCTTTTCTTCTTTGGGAACCGGTGCAGTAAACGGCGATGTATTAACACCTGCAAATGCTTTTGCTGCTGATGTTTCTTTTACCTACCGTCAGCCGCTCAAAATAAATGGTAAAAAAGCTAACCTCAATTTTGGCTTGGTTTTCTCAAATTTGGGTTCAAAGATTTCATATACCCGCTCTGCCAATAAGGATTATATTCCGGCAAATATGGGCTTCGGTACTGCATTTGAGTACAATTTCGACGATCATAACTCGCTAACTTTTGCTGTTGATATTAATAAATTATTGGTTCCAACTCCGATTCCTCGCAGTATGGACGATGGAAACGGCAATTTTATACCAAATCCTGATTTTGATGCCGATGGAAACGGTATTCCGGATTATAAGGAAAAATCTGTACCAGTTTCAATTTTCTCTTCATTTGGAGATGCAGCCGGTGGTTTTGGGGAAGAAATGCGCGAACTAATGTACTCAATCGGAATGGAGTACTGGTACAACAAACAATTTGCTGTGCGTTTTGGTCACTACAACGAGCACAGCACCAAGGGCAACCGAAAGTTTTTCACAGTAGGATTAGGGATTAGATACAATATTTTCAATATCAACTTCTCTTATCTGCTTCCGGCTATCGCAGCTCAGCGTAATCCTTTGGATAATACCTTGCGCTTCTCACTCATTTTTGATTTTGGGGAGGCTAAGAAATTTAATACCAAGAAAAGGGGTTAGAATTTTAGTAAAATAAATAATGAAAGTTCAAACCGTTTCTTCCCGCTGGACCTTTTTACTTAAGCTGGCCTTTCCGCTCCTATGGCTTATTGTAATGGGTGGTATTACTGTTTTGGTATTGATTTCACCTTTAGACAGCATCAAAGAACCATTTAGCCCAATGGCTGCAAAATCATTGGTTGGAAGTTTCTTTTTTTTGATACTTGCCTTATTTTATTTCCTCTTTGGCAGTGCCAAATGGGTGGGCATGACCGATACACATTTGTATGTTTCCAACTTTTTCAAAAGTTTTAAATATACCTACGAAAGTATAGCTTCAATCGAAGAAACAAATATGCTTTTATTTACTAAAGTGACCCTGCATTTTCATCAGCCTGGAAAATTCGGAAAATCGGTGAGTTTTATCAGAAGTCATTACTGGAAATATTTTCTGGAAAAATATCCGCAGGTTTTGGAGTTGATTAAAGGTGGACAACTTTCAACTTAGCCCTTAATTGCTACCCTTAAAAAATCCTGCCAAGCCTTAGCCGCCAGATAATGTTTCATCACAAAATCGAGGATATCATCGCATAAGATGAGCGATTCGTCATCGATATATTCGGCCATATAATAAAATTGTTTATTGGAGATTAAAGGCATTTTGTCCATCCAATCACTGAAAGGCTTCAAAAGTCGTTTATTTTTTTCTCCTCGTAGTTCGCCGAAGTATTTTACAAATTCTTTGTCCGACTGAAGATTTTCAACCGTTTCGGGCGATTGTATCATGGCCGTTCTGATTTTTTCAATCTGGTCTTTATAAGGCATATAAGACCCCCCGCCAATCCAAATCTCCCCCACCCCAAACTGTATGTAGGTGCCTGGCATTTCCATATCTTTTTTGCCAAGTGGGGAAAGAACAGCCGATGAAAAAAGCTTGTAAGGTGTTTTATCCTTAGAGAAACGGGTATCTCTAAAGATTCGAAAAATAGCATCCTTGGCCTGAAGATGCTTCATTTCTGGTTCGTACTTAGACATTTCAATGATCAGGTCAGCAACAAAGGCTTCGAAAGGTTTTTTTACCTCTTTTTCATAGCGGCTTTTATTTTCGTGGTACCAATCGCGGTTATTATTGGCGGCAAGTTCCTTAAAAAAAAGGTTGTATGACTCGTTGAAATATTTCATAACTATTGGGAGTTTATGATTTTGTCAATAATGAACAGTTTGCTTTTATAAACATATAAAAAACGCTGTTGTTCAGTTGAACTACCTCCTGTACAGAGAAATTGACGATCAGGGCTATTTTTCACGCAGAGACATAAAGCCTCACCAAATCTATATTTACGCAGAGATTAGCCAAGTAGGAATTATGATCTCGTCTATCGGACGAGAAGAAATTAGAATTATTTTGTGATATCTGTGTAAATCTGTGGCCATTTACGATGGGCTGTCCTCTTCACTTCTAGAAATCTCCCACGGAAGGGATTTTGGCTGACCCCCATCGGGGTCAAATATTGGTATCAGACAGCTTGGTGACTGCGTCCCGACCCCGTCAGGTGGTCGAATAAACATAAAATATCGGACTTACTAGCAGTTTGGTGTCTACAAAACTTGAAATTGAGCGTATTTTAATGATAATAAAAATAAATGTTTTAAATTAAAAATTTATATTTTTGTATTCTAACTTGAAAATGAACTGTTTCTATTGTATTTATTTAAATTTTAGATTAAGTATATATTTCGGAATTATAGTCATCTAAGGTCCTTGATTGATGCCATTGTAAATAAAAAAACAATTTTTTTAATAAATATTTCCCATCACCTATTACGCTCTAGTTTACAAGCTGCAACATGTATTCATCACAAATCAATCGAATATGAAAACACTACTTCTTCAATTATTAACAGTTACTGCTTTTTGCACGCACTCATTTGCCCAATCTGAGGATTATCCATTATCAAATCCATTAGCAGGAACAAGTACTTATGATTATAATTTAAAAATAAACGATACCGTAAGTGTTTTGGATCAAGCTGGAGTCTTTAAAACCATGAAGGTATATGAGAAAAAAAATAGTATGTATAAAGTTGCCAGACTCGATGTTACAGCATGGGAATTAAAAAACGATCAATCTGCATGCAAATGGTATAAATGCAATTCTGTTTATCCGTATTTTGACATGAAAAATTTTCAATCAAAAACATCGAAATATAAAAACACCATAGCGTCCTTGCTTAATTGCACGTCTGAAGATAAAAAAATCCCTTTAAATAGTTTAACAGGGGCTAATAAATGGCCTACCTATTATATTAAAGATGATAATGAATACAATTCAATGAAAGCAGATTTAGAAAACTGTAAGGAGCTGCTTAAAACCTTTAAATTTTTTCCAAATACATTTATGGGTTATGAAAATAATCCGGCCATTTGGGTGGTAGTTATTAATGATGGCATAAAATATTTAGATTGCCTAAAGGCTGTTGGAAATCCCGATATCATCAAAGCGGTGAATAAAATCCTGAGCGAAATTGCCGTTGCCAAAACAAATGCACAAAATTTCAAAGGTGGTGATGAAGGCTTATACAACTGTAGTGGATGTTATCAATATTACTTTAATGCGGTATCTGCAAGCGAACGTAAAGATTGGTTTGCCAGAATGACAGGTTTCAACAGCGACGCTGAATCAGTCCAAAAAATAAATGCTGCCTTTGATGATTTAAAAACGATTGCTGCTTCTAAAATCTCCTTATTAAAAATTCCTTCCTGGCATTGGACCTATTCTGCAACTGGCTTGGAAACAGTGATGAAAAACCATTTGAAAAATTCTGCTAGTTTTACCTACCATAAAATTGGATGCGGTGATGCTGATTGGCAAATTGAAAAAAACTCGGCGGGAATTCCACTTTACCGTTATAAAAGAACCTATATGTGGATTAGAAATCCATCAAACGATCATCCATATTGTAAAAGTTTATCCTTTGTTATCAAACAACAATATTCGGGTGGCGGTACCTATGGAGGCTCAACCGTAAGCGAATATTTTGAACAATTATGTGGTTGTCCATAATAATCACTACTAAATGAAAAGTGGTCCCGACCAAATTATAAAGCACTTATGAATTTAGATTCCTAGGTGCTTTTTTTGTTTTTAGAAATCTCACAAGGCGAAAGAAAAGTGGAACTCCCCCCTACACGGAGAAATTGACGATCATAGCCATTTTTCACGCAAAGCCGCAGAATCCGAACCGAGCAAAATGGTGAAAAATCCAAAGGATTTTGCCCGACCCCGTCAGGCAGTCGTACACAAAATTGCAGAAACATTCGATATTTATGCTAAGCGGTCATAATATAGCGCACTCCTTTGCTGTTTTTTGCTCAAAGGCTAAAGCCTTTTGGAAAAACGCGCCGCAAGCAGCGTTTCCCTTTGTCCGTAGCAGCAGCGTATGGAAGTAGCATCTGCTGGTAATGGTATTGTTTGAAAAATTGATGAGGAGCAGTAAATGCAGGATACAGATGCTGCTTCCGGTTTTGGGTTCCTTGCATATTATTGAACTTGATGGCATTGGCTAATGACCCAAAAACGCCTTGCTGAGGACTAGATTTTTTGTCTCGTCAGTTCCTGACGAGATGAAAAAAGTAAGAAAGAAAAGGACAAAATTTTGTTTTTATGCTCATAGGGAGAAAGGGAGAAATTCCATAAAAAAGTAAATATCAGATAAAGGCTGCCATCAAAACAGCCTTGAAGTTTTGTTAGTACTCGGTGAATTCGATGGTCAATTGACTCGTCGGAATATTCTCCTGCACATACATAAAGCAATCGGCATCTGCAAACTCGTCAAACCTGAGTTTTTGCTCGGACACATAAAAAGACCAGACATCGACACATTGGTAACCGGCATAATCGAAACCCAGGTAATTTTCATCGACCGAAACGCAGAGTCGGTTCTTGTACCAATTTGAACGGCTGTCGGTTGCGAGCAGTCCTTTTTCGAGAATGGAGGCACGGTTCAAAATGTGTGAAACGTGAAAGCACTTTACTAATTTTTCGTCCATAAATTTAAAATTTGGTTAAGACGACAAAACTGCAACAAAGGGTATATTAGTTCCTTGTGGATTGAAATTTTCTTAAAAAAATGCCCTTGAGTAGTTTTTAGAAATCTAACACAGCGAAATGGCGAAAAATCCAAAGGATTTTGCCTGACCCATCGGGGTCAAATATAGATAACAGACACTTGGTGACTGTGACCCGACCCCGCTAGGTGGTCGTACACAAAATTGCCGAAACATTCGATATTCTGAAAACGGAATATTTTTATGCTGTATATTTCAGCATCGAGCTTTATGAGCTGGAGGAGTCATTTGTGGGTTTGTATTGAGGGGGAGTGATTTATTTTTTTCGAGTGGTCAAGTATACAATCAATTCGTCAGACGAAATCTGACGAATTGATTATTTTCTCATATTGCAATTATTAAATTTGCATATCTGGGTTTTTTGTTGTATATATGCGGTATGAAAAGTTTTTTTTCGACAGCTAATATGAAAATCGTAAAAGGAAATATAGAAAAAAATCTCAAATATATTGAGGTAAAAAGTACCATTTGTAACCATATTAGAGTTTTGGTCTCTGACGGCAGTAATACTTACATTGACCCATTAATCGGGCATAGAATTGCTATAAATTGCCATTAAGTTCCCAAATAGAATACCTTGTAAAAAAAAAGAATTCGTACAAATAAATGTGAAAAGTGTGGTGAAAGATGGAAAAATTTGTGGCTCGAGTTAGAAAGCTGGTTAATAAAAATGAAATTTTAAATTGGATTCATATTGTTCACTTTCTTTATCTGTTCACGTAATGTGAACACTTAATATTTATGAACAAATTAAAAATAAAATGTAATAGGTAACTCCTCATTTAAACCACCGAAGTAAGATTGCCTAATAAATAAAAAAATCCAAAATGAAAGAACAGCAAAAATATTAAAATTTACAAATTGAAACCCATTTTCAAATTGTCTCATTTTCAAATTACCAAATTGAAAAAATCTTTCCTCTTCAATTCTTCAAATCTTTAAACTCACCATGATCAACCCTCACCTTTCCTTTGCCAAACAATTCCCAGAGCCTTTGCAGCAGCTTGCCCGCAGCCTGTCGGAAAAACTGGAAGAAGGACATATCTGCATCGACCTGAATGCTGAAGCGGAGCTTGCAGAAATTGTGAAACAGGATCCGCAACTGCTCGAGTTGGATAATATGCAGCAGCCATATAGCCCACAGCCCTTTGTCAGGTATCGAAACCGGATTTATTTTCACCGCTATTTTCGTTACGAAAATATCATTCTGGATAAAATCAGGGCAATGGTTGAAGCCTCGGCAGATTTTAGAAATAATAGAAAAACAGCCCTGTTAAATATGAAAGAGAGCTTGGCTGCTCTTTTCGACCGCAGGGCCGAGGGGCCGGATATGCAGCTTTGCGCAGCAATATCGGCTTATCTAAGTAATTTTTGCATCATCACGGGTGGACCCGGAACCGGAAAAACCAGCACCGTAGCCAAACTACTGTCGCTGCTCTTCAGGGAAAAACCCGAAATGCGCGTAGCAGTTGCAGCGCCTACCGGAAAAGCTGCGGCAAGGCTCAATGAAGTTTTTTCGCAATATGCCAATCCTGCCGATGAAGCGGAAATTACAGCAAAAATCAATGCCATAGAAGCTGGCACTATACACCGTTTGCTGGGCGCTTATAAAAAATTCAGACACAATGCCGATAATCAACTCGAAGCCGACCTGGTAATTGTTGACGAATGTTCCATGATAGATGCCTCGCTAATGGCAAAATTAATGAGTGCTATTCCAAACAATAGCCGACTTATATTACTGGGCGACCGCAATCAGCTCAGTTCGGTCGAGGCGGGCAGTATCTTTGCCGATTTGTGTGTTGCAGGACTTGAAACGGGAAATTTTTTCACCGAAGATTTTGCAACTTTTGTAAGGCATTTTGGGCTTGAGGGGTTGAAGCGCAAGGCGGAGAAAAATCTGCTCAGCGACCTGGTCACCGAGCTCAATTACAGTCACCGTTTCCTTGCCGATGGGGATATAGGCAAATTTAGCCGGCTCACTATTTCGGGCGATGAAAGCAGTTTGAACGTGGAAGACTATGCAGCATTTCCGAAAAAAGAACAGAAAGTGGAATTAGTTTCGGGCTTCATAGCCGATAGCGACGAAAATTTTAAGCAGCTGATTGCCCAACTGAAAGCGTATTATACCGAACCAGATATTGAGGCCTCTTTTAAAAAACTCAACCAATTCAGAATTCTCTGTGCCTTGCGGGCAGGAAAAAGCGGTGCCGATTATTTAAACAGCCTGCTCGAACATGCGCTGGGTATCAAAAGCCGCAAAAGGGAGTTTTACCACAAACAGGCAGTGCTCATTACAAAAAATGACTATCAGAATGAGATTTACAATGGCGATATCGGCATTATCATCGATAAAAATTACAAGGAAAAAGATGATGCAGGAAAGCCGCTTCCCGAAAAACTAGCTGCTTATTTCCTCATCAATGGCAAACTCAAGGAAATTGCCCTGATGAATATTAGCGACTATGAAACGGCTTTTGCCATGACCATTCACAAAAGTCAGGGTTCGGAATATGATCATGTCTATATTTTTCTGCCATCGGGTGCCGATCACCCGCTCTTGAGCAGAGAATTGCTCTACACCGCTGTTACCAGAGCCAAAAGTAAGGCAGTAATTTATGCCACAGAGGAACTGATTAGAAACAGCATCGCTAAAAGGATCAGAAGAATTTCCGGTATCAGCGACAGATTATTGAACGAAAATTCCGAATCAATTTAAGCCATCAAAGCAATGAAACTATACCAATCGAACGACTATAGTCTGCTCTGCCAAAAAATGTCGGAGATTTACAATGACGGAACGGCCGATGTTTTCAGAAAGGAATACATTTTTTACCAGGCCAGGGGCATTGCCGAAAGATTGTCATCGGATTTGGCGCAACTCAGCGGATTTTTTGCCGGGGCCGAATTTATGTCTGTCTTCAAACTCCATCATTTTATTGGAGGAATGCTAGGCCAAAATGGTATCGAAACTATAAATTCAACCGCACTCAGCTGGTATATTTATAAGACACTGGGACAGGAAAAATTCAAAGCAGCAGCGCCCGATACCGCGGTATATTATGCTGCAGATGACCGACGTCGGATGCAATTGGCCGAAAAGCTGGCAGGTTCTTTCAGCGCTTATATGGAATATCAGCCCGAGCTGCTCAAAAACTGGGAAAATGATATTGTAGGAAACGAAAATCCGCACGAAAAGTGGCAGGCACTGCTCTGGAAAATCTTATTGGAAACATTTGATCATTTCGCGCAAACCTGGTCATCGGCAGGCAGTTTGAACCATATACTGCAGCATGAAGCAAAGGGGGAATTTTTGCGCAAAAAGTTGCCAAGACTATTTCTCTATGGCATTTCCATGCTGAGTGAACAGCTGATGGAAAGTCTTAAAATTTTGGATAGCGCAGGAATAAAAGTTTATCTTTTTCTTTACAACCCTTTGTTTTCTAAGGAGGTAAACAGTATTAATATCGAATATTTCGGAAAAATAGCAAGCGACAATGACTGGATGCTACAAAAGCATTTCCCTGATTTAGATGTAGAAATCCTAAGTAATGGTTTTAACAAAGACAGCGACCTGAACAATTTGAAAAACAGGCTACTGAATGCAGATGACAAGGCAGATCCAATTAAACCGAAAAAAGATGGCAGCCTCAGCATTCACTCCTGCTATACGGCCGTGAGGGAATTGGAGGCACTTTATCATCATTTGCTTTATCTCAATTCGAAAGACCCCTCAAATCCGCTGCAGCCCAAAGATGTGCTGGTGCTTTTGCCCGATTTTGAGCAATACAGCCCCTTTATTTCCTCGGTCTTCGAAAGTGGGGATTTTGTATTCGAATTCCCTTACAGCATTGAAAAGCAGCAATACGTTTCGAGCGATTCAGCTGCTACCCTACTCAACAATCTGCTCGATTTTGAAGCACGTAATTTCACCTCCGATCAGGTGCTGAAGCTATTGGAGAACAAATCCTTGTCGGACAGTATGGGCATTTTCGATACCGAAAAACTCTACGAAATGCTAAACGAGGCCAATATTTGCAGGGACTATAAAGGAAGCGGCGCAGCTGAAAATGAAACCTATATGGTTGGATTCGATTATGGTTTGCAGCGAATTGCTTATGGATTTGCACTGGGCGAGGATATCGCCTATAGCAGCGACGGACTTTCATTCGATGCCCCTTTGGGCCAGGAAATTTTCCCGGTCGATATCATTGAAGGCAGTCAGGAATTAATTTTGTTTTCAAAATTCAGGTATTTATGCGACTGCCTGCATGAAATGCTCGAAAATAGAAAAGCCAATAAAACATTGCAGGAATGGGCGCGCTACATGAAGCATCATATCATGGATGCCTTTATTTATCCCGGCAGAGCAGCGGAAAAAGATGATGATGAAAGCGAGGAATCGGAGGACAGCGATGAGGAATCAGCCAAAAGGTATTTCGACACAGTGCTGGATAATTTTATGCTGAGTATATCGGTAGCGCATGATGATGAGCAAATCAGTTTTGAGGTTTTCAGGGTACTTTTCAAAAGCTATTTCAGTAATGTAGATGTAAAAAGAGGTTCTTATAAAGGCGGTATCAGTTTTGCTGAATACCAGTCGGCACAGGGCCTCGATTATAAATTCGTGGCCATACTGGGCTTAAATTACGACAGTCTGCCAAGGTTGAGGAAAATGCCTTATTTTCATATCGAAGAAAAAAATGCAAGAGGCCGTTTAAATCTGAAAGAGCAGGATAAATACACTTTTTTGCAAAGCATTCTGGGCGCCGGGGAATATCTTTATTTGAGTTATATCGGCCGTAGCAGTCGCGACAACAGCAAAAAACCAGCTTCTGTATTACTCGATATAGTGCTCGACTGCTTTGCCCCGGAGCATGAACATCCCGAGGCCAAAAGTAGCTTTCGGATTCAGCATCCGCTGCATTCCTTCAGCAGCAATTACAACCGAACTGAATATCCAATGTTGAAACAGTACAGCATCAGAAATGAAAAAGAAAACGTGATTGCCTATGCTGACGAAAGAGCAGAAAAACGACTGCCCGACACAGTTTCATTGGATCGACTGATTGCCTTTATTAAAAATCCGTTTAAACACTATTTCAATAATGCATTGGATATTTACCTCAGAGAAGAGGAAAGCAGTCTGAAAGAAATCGAATTGCTGGGTGAACCCGATAATTTAATCGCCCATAATCTGAAGGCTATCTTTATGGAAACTGACAGTAGTGAGCATCCCGAAATAATCATTCAAAATAAACATTGGGGAATACTGCCATTATCGCTCTCTGGAAAGAAAAAAATGGATGCCATTGCAGCTGATTATGCCGGAATTAAAAAAAGATATGATCGGCTAAAATCAAACAATGTCAAAGAACAGCTTAACATAGCGCTTTCTTTCGACAGTCTGCAGCTAAAAGGTACGCTTAAGATTTTTGGCGACAAACATATTTTGTACTGCACTTCTAAGAAAGATTTTGAAGCAAAATATATTGTGGAAGCATGGATTAGGCATTTATTCGCTGTTGCGTCGGGCAATGCAGTGGATACTTATCTGTTGAAACAGGAAAATAATGATATTCTTTTTGATGCGAATTGCATAAGGTCGGAAGATGCCAAAGCCATATTGGAAAAGCTGACAGACTGGTATATTCAAGGCTTCAGCAAACTATACTCCTACATGCCCGATTATGAATCGACCAAAGATTATTATAAATATGCTCATAAAAACAAATATCAGGATGCCTATTTCGCGCTGGCATTTTCATACAAAATGACCGATTTGTCGATTATGATGCAGGATACAGCCCTTTTCTCCGATTGTATTTTAAATAAAATTACTGATCTCCAAAGCATAATTAACCATGAATGAATTTAAGGTTGAAACAATAGAACTAGCGGGCAAAAACCTGGTCGAGGCCAGCGCAGGAACGGGCAAGACCTATTCGGTAAGCCTTTTGGCTTTGCGCCTGATATTGGAAAAAGATATCAGTGCCGATAAAATTTTGATGGTAACCTTTACCGAGGCTGCAGCTGCCGAAATGGCGGAGCGGATGCGACGCTTCATCAAACAGGCTTATGAGGCTGCATTGGGTAAGAACGTTGATGAAACAATCAAAAAAATAGTAGATAAGTCGCCCAACTGCCTTGAAAAACTGCGCAGGGCCTATATGCTCCTCGATGAAATCAACGTCTTTACCATCCACGGTTTTTGTAATAAAATATTAAGGGAACTTGCCTTTGAAACCGATTCCAATTTCGATTTTAATATTATTGCCGATGACAAGGCAATTTTTCAGGAGGTTTTCGATAATTATTGGCGTGAGGAGTTGATTCTGAATGAGACAGCTGATTATAAAAAGGTACTCGATGCGCTTTACGATATGTTATTTATATCAAAAGAGGATTATAATGCTGAAGATGAGGATTACGACTATGTAGCACTTAAAACTTTGATTGCCTTAAGAATAAAAGCTTATAAAAAAGAATATAATTATTTTACTTACGACGATCTGATTCTGAATTTGTACGAAGCATCTGTTCATCCTTCTAAAACAGCTATTCTGAAGGGCATCCTTGCCCAAAAATATGAGGCAGTATTTATAGATGAATTTCAGGATACGGACAAAAATCAGTTTTACATTTTTTCAAATCTCTTTCCCGATAAGGTTCATTTCTATGTGGGCGATCCCAAACAGTGTATTTATACTTTTAGGGGTGCTAATATTGAAAACTATCTTTTAATAAAAAATGATGAGCAGATTCAAAAGTATAACATGGATACTAATTACCGGTCCAGTAAAGAATTGGTTGAGGCTGTAAATTATTTTTACTCAGAATTGAAGGATCCTTTTAAAAATACTGGTATCCCTTATTATAGCGTCAATGCAAAAAAAGATTCTTTCTTTATTGAAGATGACATACAGACAAAATTAAAGCCCTTCACTATTTTCTACAAAACACCTGCTAAAGATGAATACCTCGATGACCATGTTATCAACAGAATTATATTTTATCTGAAAAATTGCCAATTTTCTGATGGTACACCTATCCAGAACTCTGATATTGCAGTGCTTTTCCGAACCAATTCTAAAATAAGTGTAATACGAAAAAAGTTGATTGAAAAAAAAATACCAGCCATCGAAATTAAATCGAGCAGTATTTTTGAATCCCCGGAAGCAGACCTAATGTTAAAGTCAATAAGACTATTATTGAACCCTTCAAAAGAAAATCTTATTCAATTTTTATCAGATCAGTACATTGGGTTCAGTCCCCTCGAAATCACCAAAGTTGACATATCAGAAGAATTACAAAAAATAAAGGAGATCAAGGGCGGTCTTGATAAAAATGGCATTTATTACAGTCTCTCTAAACTGATTGCTTTTTATCATGACGAGAAGAAAATCGAGATAAAGTTCGACCTGAGCTATAACAGAATGAAATCGAATGTACTGCAGCTGCTTGATATTCTCCATAGTAAAGTCGAAAAAGAAGAAATTAGTTATGAACTTTTACTAAAATTCATGGTCAGAGAAAAGATTAATTCCGAGTCTGACAATAAAAATGAAAATGATTCGAGCAGCGATCATTATGAACAGAAACTTGAATCGGATGAAAATGCTGTAAAGCTCATGACCATTCACAAAAGCAAAGGTTTGGAATTTCCTATTGTTATTTTTCCGGTTTATAAAACAAAATTTAACGATGATGAAACACGCAGGGTTTATTATGTTGCATTAACCAGGGCAAAGTACAAAACAGACATTCTATGCTTTGACAATGGCAACAAAAGCCATAAATATTTTTATCAAATACTCGACGAGTTTGAAGAAAAGCACAAAACCTATCAAAACTTTGACGATTATCGCTTCGAAGAACATTTTGAAATGATTAAACAAAGCGAAACTATTACTCAGCCTGAATCTCCGGTTCCATCCATTGTTGATAAAAGCTGGAAAATTAGTTCCTACTCTGCCCTGGCCACGCATAGCGACTATTTGCCAAAATACAGCGAAAAAACACAGGAAGACGACTATGATCGTTTTGTTTTTGAAAGTATGCCAAAGGGTAAATCGGCCGGTATTTTTCTGCATAGCCTCTTCGAAAATGCCAATTTTAGTTCAGATAACTTTAGCGATTTTCTTAAAACGCAAAACAGCAATTATCTGGTAAAAAAAGGAGAAAAGGCCAATATCAGTGATTATGCACTGCTGATGGAAAATGTTTTAGGGGCAGATTACAGTGGTTTTAATCTTGTCGGATTGGACAACAACAAAAGAATCAATGAGTTCGAATATCATATCAAGATAAAGGATGATACTAAAATCAAGGCCATTACGAATATTTTAGAAAAAGGAGCTGAGCTTGGCGAAGCCAAAATATCGGGCTTACTCAAGGGTTTTATCGATATGGTTTTCGAAAAGAATGGCAAATATTATATCATTGACTGGAAATCGAATTTCCTGGGCGACAGCCTCGATGCCTATGATCAGGAATCGATGCAGGCTGCCATGAAAGCGGCAAACTATGACCTGCAGTACCATCTATATGCTGTGGCGCTCTGCAGTTTTTTGAAAAGTCGGGTAAAGGATTTTTCATACGAAAAACATTTTGGCGGTGGATTTTGGGTCTTTTTGCGTGGCTGCCGCAAGGGAAATAATAACGGTATATGCCATCAGCCTCCGAATTTTGAAGTACACAGTAGGCTTTTCGATATTTTGGGCAATGGCAATTAACTAGTTTTTTGACTTTAATTTTTTTAAATCTCACACGGAGACCCCGAAGGTGGTCAAATATTGATAACAGACACTTGGTGACTGTGACCCGACCCCGCTAGGTGGTCGTACACAAAATTACCGAAACATTCGATATTTATGCTAAGCCGCACTGAGTTTTCGTTAGGTTACATAAAAAGACAAGATAATATTAATAATTCAAAACATAATTTGTGCTTCTGCCGCCGGAATCCTGCTTATTTAAAATGCCTTTTTCTATCAAATCGTTGATATCTCTGATAGCACTGTCTTTTGAGCATTTGGCTATCTTAGCCCATTTTATCGAAGTAAGATTTCCTTCAAAACCAACTATCAATTTGTTTAAAACTTTTTTCTGTCTTACATTAAAGCCAAAGCTTGAATTTTGCGTCCAAAAATTTGATTTTCTAAAAACCTTATTCAAGATATTTTCGGTTGATTCTAAGGCGCTTATCATACATTTTAGAAACCAACTAATCCATTGGCTGATATCAAGATCTCCTCTTTGTGTACGCTCAAGCATATTATAATAGCTTTTTCTTTCCATTCTAATTTGTGCTGACATACTGTAAAATCTTTGGGGACTTTTGTCAGATCTGGCCAATAACATATCGGTTAAAGTTCTTGAGATACGACCGTTTCCATCCTGAAAAGGGTGTATTGTTAAAAACCAAAGATGGGCAATTGCAGCTTTTACAACTAAATCTAAGTCCTGATCTTCATTAAACCAATTGATAAATCTGCTCATTTCAACATCTACTACCTCGGCATCAGGTGCAATAAAATGAACAGTTTCCTTACCGGCCGCACCCGATACTACTTGCATTTTACCGCTTTTTTCTTTGCGCCAATCGGCAACAGTAATTTTGAAAATTCCGCTTCTCCCTGTGGGAAAAAGTGCAGCATGCCAATCGAAAAGTCTTTCTTTGCTTAAGGGGATAAAGCAATTCTTGCTTGCATCAATCACCATTTCAACCATGCCATCTACATTCCTTTCATTCATAGGAATTCCTGCATAGGTAATGCCTAATCTCTGAGCAATGGAGGATCTTACAGATTCGGGATTAAAGACTTCACCTTCTATTTCAGCCGATTTTAAGATCTCTAGGGTCATTGTTTCCAATAAGGCTTCATCTCTCAGTTCAAAACCAATCGACTCCATTTTACCTAATAGTCTGCCCTGTAAATTTCTGGCTTCAGATAATAAGGTTATTATTTCATTGTTATCCCAAAAAAAATTGGGCCAATCCTTTCTTTGATAAATAAATTCATCCATACGTTGCAATATTTGCAACGAATATAGGAATTATTCGTCGCAGTATCAAATTATCGTTGCAAAAAATGCAACGATTAAGCCGGCTATTCGTTGCAATTAGGCCTGTGCTTTAGTTTCTAGCGAGTGGAGATCGATGCTTTATCCTCGGTTAACGAGCCCACCAAAAGAATCTGATGCTTTAGCATCAGAATAGATCTGCCATTTATTCCTTCGAAAAATGTGATGTTCTGCCATTTATTCCTTTGAAAAATGTGATAAAATGCCAAAATATCGTACTATATTTGTGATATAATGCCAAAAAATCAAAGGATATTTTGGAAATCCATTAGTAAAGATATCAAAATATGAAAAGAATTGCAGAGCAAAAGCTACTCGAGTGGAAAAACGATGATGATTTTAAACCATTGATTCTTATGGGTGCAAGACAGGTTGGTAAAACCTGGTTAATGAAAAATCTGGGATCGGCTCATTTTAAAAACTACATATATGTGAATTTTGAAAAGGAACCCGAAAAGCGTTCACTTTTTGAGCAGGATTTGCATGTTGACAGAATTGTGAAAACGCTTGAATTATTTAGTAATCAGAGCATAGTGGATGGAGAAAGTCTGTTGATTTTTGATGAAATACAAGAGGCCCCATTAGCGCTAACTAGTTTGAAATATTTTGCTGAAGATAGACCCAAACTACATGTAATTGCTGCCGGTTCTTTGCTTGGAGTGACGATGAACAAAGCTTCTTTTCCGGTAGGGAAGGTGCAGTTTTTGACAATCAGACCAATGAATTTTGAGGAATTTCTTTGGGCAAGTGGCGAAAATCCACTTGTGCAATTGCTCAATAATACGGAATTTGATCTTATATCAATATTTAAAGAGCGTTTTATTAGTCAGCTTAGGTTGTATTATATTGTTGGTGGAATGCCTGCTGCTGTGGCAAAATACCTCGAAAGTTCAAATCTCGAAGCAGTAAATGAAGTGCAAAATTTTATACTGACCGCCTACAAACAGGATTTTGCCAAGCATGCTCCTTCGTCAATGATTCGGAAAATACTGGACTTATGGGATGGTATCGTTAGTCAACTCTCGAAAGAAAATAAGAAGTTCGTTTATGGTTTGATAAAATCGGGGGCTAGAGCCCGGGAATACGAACTTGCAATAGATTGGCTGGTTAATTATGGCTTAGTTCATAAGATTTATGCAGTTAGTAAAATAGCATTTCCATTAAACGCTTACAGGGATTTCAAAAGTTTTAAACTCTATGCATTAGACTGCGGTTTGTTGTTTAGTATGGCGAAAATGAGCCCTAATCAGGTTTTAAATGATGATAGTCTCTTTCAGGAATTTAAAGGTGCACTTACTGAACAATTTGTTTTACAGGAACTGATTGTCTCAGAATGTAATAACATAAGCTATTGGGCTAATGAAAATGCTACGGCTGAACTGGACTTCATTTTTGAAAAAAATGGAAACTTTTTTCCCCTAGAGGTAAAAGCTACAGAAAATCTAAAGTCAAAATCACTCAGGGTTTTCCACGAAAAATATTCCGAAATTCACTGCCTGCGCGCTTCTTTGTCGAATTACAGAAAAGAGGAATGGATGTCAAATGTCCCTCTGTATACCCTAGCTAAGTTTATAGAATTGGAGCATAAAGAATAGGGATAAAGGGCTAGTGTCTTTTTAATACTTCTGCTTGTCGGGGATTACTCCACGAATTCCGCCGCGAGGGTCTGCCACATCGCCTTTATACCTTGGGATTAAATGAATATGAACATGATCTATGGTTTGTCCTGCATGCTGTCCAACATTAATGCCTACATTAAAACCATCGGGATTAAATCTACTTGTAATAATTTCTTTTACAGCGTTTAACATAAAGTTGCAAGCTGACTGTTCTCTAAAAGAAAGATCGAAATAATTTTGGCAATGCCTTTTTGGAATAATCAGCGCATGACCATCATTAACTGGAAATTTGTCATATATAGCGTATGCAGTTGCCGTTTCTACAATGAGTTCTCTTTCTGAATCGGGATTACAGAAAACACAGCTTGTATAGTCTCTCTTAATTTGATTAAAATGAACGTATTCATAAATTTCACAATTGTCATTTCTGAAAATTGAATTGTAATTTAAAATGACATTACACTGATATGTTTTTTTTTGATACAACTTGTGAATTCTATATCCCTCCTGTTTTAGGTCTCGTCTCACAGCAAAATAAACTTTGCCACCCGGTTTTATCAGTTGTGAAATCTGCATTAGAACAGTTGCCTGTTCCTCAGGTAACAAGACATTTAAAACATAGAAACAAATAATTGTGTCGAACCTTTTTTGAGGAAAATCAGGAAAATAATGCTTGTCGTAGCCAAGGATATCACATCCAAAATCTTTTAGGATTTCAACATCTTTTCCAAATCCGCAACCAAAATCCAAAATTTCTCCAAGCAACAGTTTTTTGTTTAGTAGGTATTTTGCCGGAAAAGAAAGCGTATCTCTTTCTTTGGCTGTTAGGTGGCTGTTGGGGTTTAATGTTTGCATTATTTCATGAATTCAAAACCGTTATTAGATGCAATTGAAACCAAAGGTTTAATTATGTCACTGAATTTTCTTTCATTTAAACTATCTGCTTCATCATGCAGAACGGTTAAATATTCCTGAAGAAATTTACTAACTGGTGACTTCGATTTTATAATTTCATAGGCGCTTTTCTGCAACAAGTAGAATGATTGGAAATACTTATCTAGTATGGGCAATTTATTGTTTTTGCTGCTATTAAAAGATTTATCAGCAGGAATTAAATTCCAAATCAAATCATGTGATACAAATGAATATGGTATAAAATGCTCAACTGCATAGTTGTCTTTACTTAGTTCATTACCTGTGTAAATACAAATAACAGAACCTAATTCATCAAAAACTAAATCCCAAAATTCTTTCCTTTGTTTGGTTAAACTATTTCTAATGCCTGTTTTGATCAATTTATTTGGAATATCAGGAACATTAGGATTTTTTGACTGGAGATACAGGGCCAAATTCCAAAAACAAAAGTCTTTTAAAATCCCCGCATTTGAAATAAAATAATTTCTCCATTCAGGATTTATTTCGATATAATCCTGATGTAAGGCATACAAACACTTTAATTCAAAATTTTTAGAAGAAGAATATATCCTTTTTTTTCTTGTTGCATATGATTCATTTTCTTGTTTTGGGAACCATGTACTTAAAAACCAATGAGGCACATTCTTATCATAATGTTTCAATATTTTCTCAGTTGCATTATTTGTTGAATTAACCAATTTCTTGTAAACGGTTTCTCTTTTTTCATCAATTGTGATGTTTTCAATTACTTTTATTGAACGGATTGTGTCATGAATTAAATCCTGTTTGCCATAAGAGACTTTAAAATAGTTAACCGTATACCATGCATTTGAAATCATCCCTGAGAATAATTCTCTCTTAGGAATAATAGTTTTGCCATTCTCAATAGCTTGAATAATAGACAAAAGCCAATAGAATTTATAACTAGCCGAAGTATTATTAAAACATGCTGCTAAGTTATGGATAGGCAAATCTTTGGAATCTGGTAAATTCATATTTTTCTAATTTTTCTGTCATCTAAATTCCACAAGCATTAGTCTCATAAAAAGTCTTTCCCTCATTTGCCCTAGTTCTCAACGACTCCGGCACACTAAACCTCGGGCCATATTTTTCGGCGAAACGATCACAGTCATTTACAAAGTTTTGCACTCCCACAAAGTCGATATAAGAAAAAACGCCACCGGTATAGGGTGGAAAACCAAGACCCAAGAGGGAGCCCAGGTCACCATCCTTAGTGCTGCGCAATACATTTTCCTCGAGGCAGCGATAAGACTCCAAAGCCATAATATGAAGCAGACGCTTGCCAACCGTTTCGGCATCGACCGCATTGATATCTTCATTAAAAAGCTCTTTTAGGCCCGGCCAAAGGAATTTTTTATCTCCCGCAGGATACTCATAAAATCCCTTGCCTACTTTTTTCCCTTCGCGACCCAATTCTCTCGCCATGATTTTATTGACAGCATAAATCCTTGCAGCTTCGGGACTCATTTCGGTAGCCTCGTCCATGACGTGTAGGAGCAGGGTCAAACTCACCTCATCGGTCACCGCAAGCGGACCAACTGGCATACCCACTCTTTTTGCCACATTTTCGATAAGCGCTGCGGGAACGCCCTCTTGTAGGAGCATTGCGCCCTCGCCTGTGTAGGTGCCGAAAACTCTCGAGGTGAAAAATCCGCGACTATCATTCACCACAATAGGAACTTTTCCAATTTTTGTAACATAGTCAATCGCCCCGGCAATGGTATAATCGGAGGTTTCTTTACCAACAATAATTTCGACAAGGGGCATTTTATCGACCGGAGAAAAGAAGTGAATGCCGATGAAATTTGCCGGTCTTTCAGAAGCCTCAGCCAACATTGTGATGGGAATTGTAGAGGTATTCGAGGCAAAGATTTTATTTTCTTCGAGATAGGCTTCGGCTTCTTTTGTGACCTTTGCTTTTAAGGTTTTATTTTCGAAAACGGCCTCGATGACAAGGTCACAACCCGATAGGTCTGAATTTTCAGTCGTGCAATGTATAAGATTCAGAATGCCTTGCATGTTATCGGCGCTCATTTTTCCTTTCGAAACTCTTTTTTGCAAAAGCTCGCGCGAATAGTTTTTGCCTTTTTCCGCGGCTTCGGCGCTGATATCTTTCAAAACCACCTCAATGCCCGAGATGGCCGAAGCGTATGCAATGCCTGCACCCATCATGCCTGCACCCAAGATGCCGACTTTATTAATGTTGTAGGTTTCGAATCCTGAAGGTTTTGCCTTGCCCTTTTTGGCTTCGTTCATCGCAAAAAATCCGGTGCGGACAATGTTGCGCGCCTCTTTTGAGAAATAAGCCTTGGTAAAATAGCGGGCTTCTACTTCCAATCCCCGTTCAATTGGAATCTGAACACCATCGTGAATCGCAGCGAGTGCATAGCCTGCTCCGGGATAATTGCCATGCGTTTCTTTGCGCAGGTTGCCAATTCCACCAATCATTGTTTCAAATCCCGATTTCGACATCAGTCCTCCGCCGGGTATTTTAAATGAGCGGTCGTCCCAGGGTTGAAGGGCTTTGCCTCCATTTTGAATCCAGGCCTTAGCTGCCGGAATAAGCTCCTCAGCACTATCCACAGTAGAATTGATATAGCCCATAGCGAGGGCTTCCTCGGGATTGTATTGTTTTGCCTGCAAAATATTTACAACAGCGGCCGGCACACCTATTAAACGAGTGAGTCGCTGTGTTCCTCCTCCGCCAGGCAATAAACCAAGCTGCACCTCGGGCAAGCCAATTCGGATTTTTGGATTGTTCAGCGCTATCCTATGATGACAAGTCAGTGCAAGTTCAAAACCTCCACCTAATGCCGAGCCATTTATAGCTGCAACAAAGGGTTTTCCAGCGGTTTCGAGTTGCCTGAAGGCATTATGTGCCTGCATCAGTCCTTCGAATAATGCTTCGGGAGTATAGGGTGGATTGAGTACTGCGTTAAGGTCGGCCCCTGCCATAAAATCCTGATGTCCCGATGTCAAAATTATTCCCTTCACCTGCGGGTCTTCAATTGCTTTTTTAGCAGCATCTATATAGGTGCCGATGCATTCCATCGTGAAGAGATTGGTCGGAAAATCAGTCATTTTAATGCTGATGATTGCGATATTGTCTTCTATTTGATAGTTTAATATTTTGTTCATCGGAGTATGTTTTAATTGTTTTTTCCTAATTTTAATCAATTCTTTTGGATACTAATAGGTAAACAAATTTTATCATCAAAACCTGGGTTCTGAAGACTAATTTAGGCCTTATTTGTAAATAATTACCGACTAAGCTGTTTTTTTTAGAATTTTTAAAATTTTGTTTGATTAGGTCAATCTTCGTTTCAGATGAAACTCTTTTTTAATCAATAGAAAAATTAGTATATTTTCAAAGGCTAACAAGGTCGGAAAAATAATTCAAAAATCAGGTCAAGCGTAAAAGCATAAGTGCTGTTTTTAGTAATTTTTTCTAAGGTATAATTTGGGTTAAGACTTCGAGAATAATTTTCTAAACAGTAAAAAAGCCACTTTCAGTTTCCCGAAAGTGGCTTTCCTATTACCGACAATTTTCCGCCGAAAATTGTTCATCAAACAATGATTTTTTACCTGTTGTTTTGTATATTTATTTGTTAATTTTATTCAAAATTTAAGTGTAAATATACATATAATTTATTGAATATCAAAATTTTAAATTATAGAACTCCCCATTAGTATTTAATGTGAATTATTGTTTGTATTTCATTGCCGCATTGCAGTCTACAGGGACAATCACAGAACTATTCCCATAGGATTGTGATTTACCATATTCAGCACCATTGTAATCTTGTTTTATCGATACTTCTTCCCATTGACATTTTCCGGTTGTAGTTTTCAAAACAGCCACCGCTCTGATTGATCTACCAGTGATGAGTCCTGTAGAACTATTTCGGATTGTATACCAATCAGTTCCTGTAACATATACGTAAACAACTTCTTGCGCCCATTTACCTGCTGCATATTCTTTTATCGCAGCTGTTGCTTCTGCGTTGAGTTTTGCATCTTTTAGGCCCGGACTTGGCATGGGTTTTAGTGCTGCTTCTAACGCATTATCCAATTCACAATTATTTATTGCTGCTTTTTCGAGCATACCAACCGTTTTTTCTGTATTCTTAACTAATTCATTCGCCTTTTCTTTAGTCTTACTCATAATCACATATTTGATTTTTGGTTTTCCTGATTGATCCATTGGCGATTGAAATTTAAATCCTGAGCAATCAAGTTTTATGTAATAATCAGAACTTGTTGACAAAAACCATGATCCATCCTCAAGAAAAGTCATTGATCTATCGTCAAAACACGTTAGTTTATTCATGTTGTTTCCGTTAAAAAAAATCACTTTGTTTACCGATCCATCTTCAATTCCTTTCGCTACTCGCGGACTGTTGATATATGCAACATCAAATTTCCCTTCCGCATAATGAATTTTCAATGTCTTTTCAGACGCGATAAATTCCAACTGAACAGCTTGAGCGTATTTAGTCTCTCCAGTGTAAGATGAGTTTTCACTTATTTCAACTGGTTCTGATAAGTAATATAAACCTGAAATACCATATTTATCTGAATAGTTTCCAGAAGGGACAGGTAGCGTATTCGCCATCTTTTTTTCAACATCAGCCTTTTTCTTTGCATCTGCAAGCATACCTTCAATTTTAGCGAAAGCGTTTACATAATTTGCTTGGTCAGCATCTGAGTTCAATGTTTTAGCTAATTTCTTGTCGATATGACCAATTACGGAAACTTTATAAGCGTTGTCCTCCTTATCAAACAAGATGATTTTTTCTCCTTTTTCAATAATGAAACCTTTTTTCTCTTTTTCATCAAAATACATGGTTCCTTGTGTACTTTCATTGACAACTCCAAGACTGATTCCGACGATGTCTTTTTTACAATTTAAGCTTGCAATCGTTAAAGTTCCTGTTTGACCGTCAATTTTTAAATCCACTTTTTTTGCCTTGTCAATTAGCGGATTGGCATTATAGCATCCAACAGTAAGCGCTTTGTTTAGGCCAAATTCATAGGTTTGTGCAAGAAGGCTAGTTGCAGAAAAAATTGCAAGGCCTAATGTGATAAGTTTTTTCATAAAATGTGTATTTTGGTTATTTATTTAAATGAACGAATATTAACTATAGAGGAGCTGAGCTAGTTTGTAAACAGCCTACTTGACTTTGTAAGCAACAAAAAAGCCACTTTCCCTTCAATTGTCCCTGTTCCTGGAATTGAATCATTAATTTTTGTAGGTAAATCGACCCGATCATTCACCCCATCAAACTGAATAGCATTTTCATTTTGCCCAAATACATTAATTGTCATTGCAATTAGAAATAAGAGAAGAAAAAGATTTTTCATAGCAAGTTAATTTTTTGGTTGGTCAAATATAGAACACTTATATTGTAGCGCTACCCATGACTTTGTGAACAGCAGGTTTGAGTTTGTGAACAGCAAAAAAGCCACTTTCAGTTTCCCGAAAGTGGCTTTAATCTTAGAAGACTTGAGTTTTTATTTTTTAATTACCTTTAGTGTACCGCCTTCGTTCGTGCGGATGAAATATACACCCGGTGCGTAAGTCGAAATATCGATGTTTGTTACACTGTTCAGTTTCACCGTTGTAAGTATGGTTCCGATGGCGGAGGAAATAGTTGCAGTAGTTGGGGTTGAACAAGTAATTGTCAGTTGTCCATTGGTTGGGTTTGGATAAACGCTTAACAAGTTAAGTTTAGCATCATTTAATCCAACAGTTGCGATAAGCGTACAAGCACTTATTTCTGAACAACCATTCACCACAATTTCTACTGCATAACTACCATTCGTAGTTACTGTGTATGACTGCCCATTAGCTCCTGGTATTGGCTGATTAGCATTGTTGCAATCTAACCAAGTGTAGGTTGCACCCGTTTGTGCAGCGGTAAGAACAAGTTCATTTTCGGTAACATTGCTGTTGATTTCATTTATTGTAACATCTACAGCCAAGCGGTTCGAACTTTCACATCCATTGATCGTCTGCGATGCATAATATATGGAATTAACTAGTGGTTGGGTTCCAGAAACTACTGTTCCTCCCGTTGCTGCCAAGTACCATTCTATGTCTGTTCCGGTTACAAGAATATCATCAAGTGTTGCTCCCTCGCAGAATGTTTGTTGTGATGTTCCAGTTGGAGCATCAGGAATTGGATTAACACTAACCGTTACGCCTAATCTGTTGATACTTTCACATGCACTTATCGTTTGTGAAGCAAAATAAGTTGACCCGTCTATCAAGGCAGTAGAAGGAGTCAGCACATTTCCGCCAGATACCGCATCATACCATGAAATATTCGAACCATTTATTGCAAGGTCGGCCAAAGTTCCAGAACCGCAAATAATTTGGTTTGCTGTTCCTGTTGGTGCAGCTGCTGCAATTATACTTACTGTTACTTCTAAACGGGAAGTACCTTCACAGCTATTTAAATTCTGAGAAGCATAATAAGTTGCTCCGTCAGTTAATGAAGTCCCTGTACTAAGAGCTGTTCCTCCAGTTGAAGTTGTGTACCACTGAATTGCAGAACCAGTTGCAACTAAATCAGCAACTGTAGCCGAATTACAATAAGTTTGAGTTGCAGCACCTGTTGGAGCTGGAGTAACTGTAATCGATACAACAACGGCAAAACGAGTTGCACTTTCGCATCCGCTTAATGATTGTGATGCAAAATAAGTTGTTCCTGTTGTAAGTGAAGTGCCTGCCGAAAGAGGAGTTCCACCAGTTGAAGCGGAGTACCACTGAATACCAGAACCAGCTGCTGTAAGATTGGCAACAGTACCTGAGTTGCAGAACGATTGATTAGCAGTTCCAGTTGGAGCAGCAGGAATTGCATTAACACTAACTGTTACGCCTAATCGGTTGTTGCTTTGACATCCACTTATGGTTTGAGAAGCAAAATAAGTTGTACCATTTACAAGCGTTGTTCCTGACGAAAGTGCCGTGCCACCAGTTGAAGCTGAGTACCACTGAATACCAGAACCAGTTGCAAAAAGGTTGGCAACAGTTGCTGAATTACAGAAGGATTGTGTTGTTGTTCCTGTTGGTGCAACAGGCGAGTTGATGGTTACTGTAACTGCGAGGCGGTTGGTACTTACACAACTGCCGATTGTTTGAGAAGCAAAATAAGTTGTTCCTGTTGAAAGTGAAGTACCAGCAGAAAGAGGAGTTCCACCAGTTGAAGTTGTGTACCACTGAATACCAGAACCAGTTGCAGAAAGGTTGGCAACAGTTGCTGAATTACAGAAAGTTTGCGAAGCTGATCCGGTTGGTGCAGCTGGAGCGTTAATGGTTACAGCAACCGATAAACGATTCGTGCTTTCACATCCTCCAGAAGTTTGGGACGCAAAATAAGTTGTACCAGTTGTAAGTAAAGTGCTTGCAGAAAGAGGAGTTCCACCAGTTGAAGCTGTGTACCACTGAATTGCAGAACCAGTTGCTGTAAGATTGGCAACAGTAGCACTATTACAGAACGTTTGCGACGCTGATCCCGTTGGTGCTGATGGGATACCAAAAACAACATTAACGGCAAATCGAGAAGCACTTTCACATCCGCTAACCGTTTGAGAAGCGTAATATGTAGTGCCGTTTGTAAGTGCTGTTGAACTCGCAAGCGGTGATCCTCCTGAAGCAGCAGCATACCACTGAATTGTTGTTCCTGTTGCTGAAAGATCTCCCGCAATTGCACCGCTACAAACAGTTTGGGTCGCAGCACCTGTTGGAGCCGCAGGAACGTTGATTGTTACAGTTACGGCAAAACGGGTTGAGCTTTCACAGCCACTTACTATTTGTGATGCATAATATGTTGTTCCATTTACAAGAGCTGTTCCAGACGAAAGTGCCGTGCCACCAGTTGAAGCTGAGTACCACTGAATACCAGAGCCAATTGCTGTTAAATTGGCAGCAGTTGCCAAATTGCAGAAGGATTGAGTTGTTGTTCCTGTTGGCGCAGCAGGCGAATTGATGGTTACTATAACAGCGAAACGGTTGACGCTTTCACATCCAGTCACTGTTTGAGAAGCAAAATAAGTTGTTCCTGTTGAAAGTGAAGTGCCAGCAGAAAGAGGAGTTCCACCAGTTGAAGTTGTGTACCATTGTATCGATGAACCTGTTGCAGATAGATTGGCCACAGTTGCTGTGTTACAGAATGATTGAGTCGCTGAACCTGTAGGGGCTGTCGGCGCGTTAATGGTTATAGTGACAGCTAAACGATTTGTGCTTTCACATCCTCCAGAAGTTTGGGAAGCATAATATGTTGTACCGTTTGAAAGGGCAGCTCCAGAAGGAAGTGCTGTTCCACCTGTCGATGCTGTATACCATTGAATATTGGAACCAGAAGCCAAAAGGTTGGCAACTGTTGCACTATTACAGAATGTTTGAGCAGCTGATCCCGTTGGCGCTGATGGGATACCAAAAACAACATTAACGGCAAATCGATTGATACTTACACAGCCATTCACTGTCTGAGAAGCATAGTAAGTAGTGCCATTGGTAAGTGCTGTTGAACTCGCAAGCGGTGATCCTCCTGAGGCAGCAGCATACCACTGAATTGTTGTTCCTGTTGCTGAAAGATCTCCCACAATTGCACCGCTACAAACAGTTTGGGTTGCAGCACCTGTTGGAGCTGTTGTAACATTAATCGTAACAGCAACAGCCAAACGTGCTGCACTTTCACATCCACTTACTGTTTGAGAAGCATAATATGTTGTTCCATTTACAAGAGCAGTTCCTGCAGACAGAGCCGATCCTCCCGTCGATGCAGCATACCACTGAATTATTGTTCCTGTGGCAGTTAAATTAGCAACTGTCCCTGAATTACAGAACGTTTGAGAAGCTGAACCTGTTGGGGCTGAAGATGAATTGATAAAAACCTGAACTCCAGCAGTTCCAACATATTTACAAAGATTGTTTGTTCCAAAACTTTGGCCAGCATAATAGGTGGTGTTATTTACTAATTGTGTTCCTGCGGGCAAAGGTGTTCCACCAAATTGCCATCCATTTGAGTTTGAGAACCAGCTAATCGTGGCTCCCGGAGTACCACTCGCTACAAGATTCGATACAGTAGCGCTGTTACAGAACTGCTGAGGATTCGCGGCTGTCATATTCAATGTAAATGTGTAAACTGTAGTTGTTACAGCCAAACGCGAAACGCTTTCACATCCGCTCACGGTTTGAGACACATAGTATGTTGTACCGTTTACCATGGGAGTATTGAAAGGCAAATTACTTCCGCCGGTTGGTGTTGAATAGTATTTAAGAGTTGTACCTGTTACATTTGCCGGCAAGTTATTCAGCGTTGACGGACTGCAATACTCTTGAGTTGAAGCACCAGTTGGAGCTGGGGTTATGTTGATCGTAACTGTTACTGCTAAACGTGTAGCGCTTGCACACCCGCTAATAGTTTGAGAGGCATAATAGGTTGAGGCATTCGTTAATGCTGTCCCTGCAGCCAAAGCCGTTCCACCTGTTGGGGCATTATACCACTGAATTGCAGTTCCGGTAGCTGTAAGGTTGGCAACTGTTGCGGAATTACAGAAAGTTTGCGAAGCTGTTCCGGTTGGTGCAGCTGGAGCGTTAATAGTTACTGTTACAGCAAGACGGGTTGCACTCTCACAACCGCTGATCGTTTGAGATGCGTAATAGATTGTCCCATTCAGTAAAGAGGTTCCTGCAGCCAATGCCGTTCCACCTGTTGAAGTGGTATACCACTGAATTGCCGTTCCAGTGGCTGAAAGATTAGAAACAGTTGCCGAATTACAGAACGTTTGTGCAGCGGAACCTGTTGGTGCTGAGGCTGCAGTTATTGATACTGTTACTGCTAAACGTGTAGCGCTTGTACACCCACTAATAGTTTGAGAGGCATAATAGGTTGAACCATTCGTTAGTGCTGTTCCTACAGCTAAAGCTGTTCCTCCAGAAGCAACATTGAACCATTGAATAGATGTCCCAGTCGCTACAAGATTAGCTACTGTTGCTGAATTACAGAATGATTGAGTCGTGGAACCAGTTGGAGCTGGGGTTACATTGATCGTAACTGAAACTGCTAAACGTGTAGCGCTTGCACACCCGCTTATAGTTTGAGAGGCATAATAGGTTGAAGCATTCGTTAATACTGTCCCTGCAGCCAATGCTGTTCCTCCAGAAGCAACATTGAACCATTGAATTGCAGTTCCGGTAGCTGTAAGGTTGGCAACTGTTGCGGAATTACAGAAAGTTTGCGAAGCTGATCCGGTTGGTGCAGCTGGAGCGTTAATAGTTACTGTTACAGCAAGACGGGTTGCACTCTCACAACTGCTGATCGTTTGAGATGCATAATAGGTTGTCCCATTCAGTAAAGAGGTTCCTGCAGCCAATGCCGTTCCACCTGTTGAAGTGGTATACCACTGAATTGCCGTTCCAGTAGCTGAAAGATTAGAAACAATTGCCGAATTACAGAATGTTTGAGTAACAGATCCAGTTGGAGCCGTAACCGAAGTTACTGTTACAGTAACTGCTAAACGTGTAGCGCTTGTACACCCACTAATAGTTTGAGAGGCATAATAGGTTGAACCATTCGTTAATGCTGTTCCGGCAGCTAAAGCTGTTCCTCCAGTAGCAACATTGAACCATTGAATAGAAGTTCCCGTTGCTGTAAGGTTGACTACTGTTGCTGAATTACAGAATGATTGAGTTACGGAACCAGTTGGAGCTGGGGTTACATTGATCGTAACTGAAACTGCTAAACGTGTTGCGCTTGCACACCCGCTTATAGTTTGAGAGGCATAATAGGTTGAACCATTCGTTAATGCTGTCCCTGCAGTCAAAGCCGTCCCACCTGTTGGGGCATTATACCACTGAATAGCAGTTCCTGTTGCAACAAGGTTTGCAACCGTCGCTGAATTACAGAAGGTTTGTGCCGCTGTTCCTGTTGGAGCAGAAGTAGAATTAATTGTTACAGTCACCGCCAGGCGTGAGCTACTTTCACAAACGCCCGTTGTCTGTGTGGCATAATAGGTTGTTCCGCTTACCAATGCTGTTCCTGAAGCTAAAGCCGAACCACCTGTTGCCGCAGCATACCATTGAATTGCTGTTCCTGTTGCTACTAAATTGGCAACAGTTGCTGAATTACAGAATGTTTGAGAGGATGACCCTGTTGGTGTTAAACAAGCTAAAGCAGCACAATTCAATCCAGTTATCCAATTGGATGTTGCTCCGTTCAGTACAAAATTCACTAAAGTACCGTTGTTGTTTGCACCACTTCCGTCTATTAGCGCAGTAATCCCTGCATTATTTGCAGAATTCACACCCTGATTGAAATTGTATTTTGCCGCAAGATTTGTTGGCGTTACACTTCCACAGTTAAATGTGGCACTGATTTCTGCTGGTGTTAAAACCCTACTCCATATTTTCACATCATCGATTTGACCTTGGAAAAGCTGAGTACTGCTTCCATTGTTTCCAATTGTGAAATTTGATGTATTTGCACCGTTAAAATGCGTAAACGGCAACCCAACAGCAACACCATCCAAATACAAACGTGAACCATTCGCTACACCAGATTGGAATGTAAGAACCACATGATGCCATTGATTATCGTTAAGAGTGGCACCAGTATATGTAGTAGCTCCCGCTGATCCGCTCGCTGTCCAGTTATATGACATTAATTGATTATTGTTCAAAAATAGCCCGTAACGGAATTCTCGGACTACAATACCTCTAAAACTTGTCCCGGCATTTGAAGTTTTAATCCATGCCTCTAGTGTACCTGCAGTACCAATCGTGCTATGAGTCGCAGCAGGTAAATCAACTCGGTCATTCGTCCCATCGAAATGAAGAGAATTCTGACAGTTATTAATTATTACTTGAACAGCCAATCTATTCGAACTTTCTTGGCCACATGCATTAATTTGAGATGCATAATACGTTAATCCATTGGCCAATGCACTATTTGTTAATAATGCTGTACCTCCCGTAGGTGATGCATACCAAGTAATTCCAGTTCCTGAGGCCACCAAATCACTTACAGATGCAGCATCACAGAATGTTTGTGGGCTAGATCCTGTTGGCGTGGTAGGAGCAATAGAGAAATTTACAGTCACTGCCAAGCGTGAGCTACTTTCACAAACGCCTGTTGTCTGTGTGGCATAATAGGTTGTTCCGTTTACCAATGCTGTTCCTGTTGCCAATGCTGAACCTCCTGTTGATGCAGCATACCATTGAATTGCTGTCCCTGTTGCTACTAAATTGGCAACAGTTGCAGAATTACATAACGTCTGAGCCGCAGCACCTGTTGGAGCTGCAGGAGCACTGATTGTTACTGTCACCGCAAATCGGTTAGCACTTTCACATCCGCTGATCGTTTGTGATGCGTAGTATGTTGTTCCTGATGTTAATGCAGTTCCAGAAGTTAGAGCAGTTCCACCTGTAGACGCTGCATACCATTGGATGCCTGTCCCTGTTGCTACTAAATTGGCAACAGCTGCTGTATTACAGAACGTCTGAGCCGCAGCACCTGTTGGAGCTGCAGGAGCATTGATTGTTATTGTCACCGCAAATCGGTTAGCGCTTTCACATCCACTGATCGTTTGTGATGCGTAGTATGTTGTTCCTGATGTTAATGTAGTTCCAGAAGTTAGAGCAGTTCCACCTGTAGGCGCTGCATACCATTGGATGCCTGTCCCTGTTGCTGTTAAGTTCGCAACAGTTGCAGAATTACAGAAGGTTTGAGTAGCTGAACCGGTAGGTGTTGATGTTGAAAATATTGTTATTGTAACTGGAAGTCTGGAAATGCTTACACAAGTATTTGTTACTTGTTGGGCATAATAAATATTTCCATTAATTAATGAGGTACTTGCAGTTAAAGGGGTACCTCCGCTAGGAGTATTAAACCACTGTATATTTGTTCCAGTTGCACTCAAATCGGCCACAGTTGAGCCTTGACAAAAAGTCTGAGACGTTTGTCCAGTAGGTGCGAGAACTATATTTACAGAACAAGGGCAGACAATTTGACCCGATTGATAACCCGTCGGCAAAACACCAAGACCCAAGATATTATCAATTCCATTTTCACCTTCAACATAAAGTTGACCATCACTAGTGATGTAGTAATATATTAGATCTCCCGTAGCAAGATTGACTGTATGATTGTTGTTCAAGTTAAGCTGACTCATAGTGCCAAAGCTTCCTCCTGCCAAGGCCTTCCAAATTGTTCCATCTGTACGCACGGCCATTGCCTCATTGATAGTACTTTCAACAGATTGCCAGGCTCCAGGACCTAATGGAACTGCAGTATTGTACCGAGTCGTTACGGGATTATTCCAAGAGTTTCCCCAATACCAAAGTGAACCATCTGTTTTAATTGCATGAGTTCGATAATAATCAGCTGAGACATACGAATAGTTCGTAAAAGGATCTGATATAGTTGGTACATTCACATCCGTAAAAGTTGCATTTCCTAACTGCCCATAAGTGTTCCATCCCCAGCCATAAAGTTTATTATTGGTTTTTAAAGCTATTGAATGCCTTGCACCGCACGAAATTTGTGCCCAATCAGTTGCAGTTCCTACTTGAGTAGGAATAGTTACAGGAGCTCCGGTTGTTCCATGTCCAAGTTGGCCGAAAGAATTGTAACCCCAAGACCAAAGAGTGTTGTTCGTTTTTAGTGCCAAGACATGACCATCACCCGTTGAAACTTTCATCCAATTTGTTGCAGTTCCAACTTGTGCAGGCGACAATTCATTGACTGTAGTACCCGTACCTAATTCTCCGAAAGTATTTCTTCCCCAGGCCCATAGTGAACCATTTTGTTTGATAGCAAATACGGTATATTCACCAGCACTAACTTCTTTCCAATCTGAATCCGTCCCAACTCTTACCGGAAGTGTTTGTAGTATAATATTTCCAATTCCCAACTGACCATAGTCGTTTCTTCCCCATGCCCAAAGCGTACCATCTTTTGCAATTGCCAATGTGAATCTAGTGCCTGTAGAGGTAATTTTCTTCCAACACTGAATAACTGTACAATTAATCTGCGTAAACACACTAGTAGCTGTAAAAGTACCATTGGCTAACTGACCATAGGTATCATTTCCGGTTGTAAATAATTGACCACTTGAATTGAGCAGCGATGAGCTTTTATCATTGCATGCCAGAATTGTAGAAGGATTAGTCACACTAACTTGTACCAAATTGGCAGCAAGAGTTGTATTTCCTGTACCTAATTGACTTTGGTCATTAAGACCCCACGCCCAAAGCGTGCCATCTGATTTTAAAAATAATCCATGTTTGTTAATTCCTTCTGCTGCAATCCAATTTGACGAGGAGCCGACCTGGGTTAATACAGAATTGCCCATAGATGTTGGATTGGCTAAAGTTCTTCCTGTATACCATAAAGTACCATCTTCTCGAATAGCCAATGTGGTTTCTTTCAACGCCGAAATTTTCAAAAAGTTCTGTGCCCCATTGATTAATGTTGGGAAATTTTGACTTGTAAAGGTTCCATCTCCTAATTGCCCCAATGAATTGCTGCCCCAGGCATAAAGCTTTTTGTTAGATTTTATTGCAATTGAATGAAATTCTCCCGCTGAGATTTGATCCCAATCATTATCAGTTCCAACTTGGGTAGGAACGTTTCTATTCGTAGTGGTTCCGTCTCCAATCTGCCCAAAAAGATTATAACCCATGGCCCATAGTGTACCATTTTGCTTGATCGCAAGAGTATGAATTCCTCCACCTGAAACAGTTCTCCAATCCGTATCTGTGCCTATTTGAATAGGTGCATTAACAACACCTGTACTACCATTACCCAATTCGCCAAAATCATTTCGACCCCATGCCCATAAGGTCCCATCCGCTTTGATAGCAAAAGAGTTATAATATCCTGCACTTATTTCAACCCAATTATTTGAACTCCCTATCTGCGTAGGTTTGTTTTGATCAATTGTATTTCCAATACCCAATTGACCTCGGTTATTCCTACCCCATGACAATATGGTCCCATCATTCCCCAGAGCTAATGTATGCTCCCATCCAGATGAAATTTTATTCAAACACTGCGAAAATACAGTTCCAGAAACAATTAAAAATAAGAAAAGAAAAAGATTTTTCATAGTAAGTTAATTTTTTGGTTGGTCAAATATAGAACACTTATATTGTAGCGCTACCCATGACTTTGTGAACAGCAGGTTTGAGTTTGTGAACAGCAAAAAAGCCCCATTCGACTTTGCTCCGGGTCAGATTTTTTTGTTGATTGTGGTAAATTGTGATGGGCGTTTATCTACCCCTTATAATTGCCCCTAAAATAGGTTGACCAAAAAAGTCAACTTATAATTAATAAAAGCAGTCAAGATTGATTATCCTGAAAAAATGACGGATTTGGCTTCGTCAGCGTATAAAATTGACATTAAAAAAATCAAATTTCCCACGCTCAGATGGTAAAGGGAAACAAAAAGAAATTATCGTTCTCGTTGAATTTAACTTTATTTAGAGATGCCTTCTTAGGCAAACACCTAATCTCTGAAAAAGCTATTCAGATAATCCAACACTTCTTGTTTGCGTTCACGCGAGATAGGGATATTCTGCGTGCTTTTTAACAATAATATTCCACCTTCCGATTTAGAATAAGAAAAAACACAATTCATGTTGACTAAATAAGAACGGTGTGTTCTAATAAAGTAGCGGGTCGATTCCAAGGCCTCTTCGAAGTATTTGAGATTTTTGGAAACTATTTTCGATTTCTGGTCGGCACAAACAATACGTACATAAGATCCTTCTGCTTCAAAATACTCAATTTCGTCAAGTGCTATGTATTCAAATCCACCTTGAACGGGAATACTGAGCAATGCTGGTTTTTTATCGTTGAGATTTTGTGTTAATGCGTCTAAACGCTCAGCTGAATTTTTTAGAATCGCATTTTCCTTAATCTTCTCAACTGCCTCGATGAGTTGATCTTCTTGAATCGGTTTCAATAAATAATCGATTGCTGAAAGACGAAAAGCATTTACAGCGTATGAATTGTATGCGGTTGTGAAAATAACTTGACTTGCTATTTTATTGGCAATCAGTTCCTCTGCCATTTGTAAACCCGATTTCCCGGGCATTTCAATGTCTAGAAACACCACATCTGGTAAATGGGACTTAATCAATGATAATCCATCAGTGACATTTTCTGCGTCACCTAACAACAGCACATCAGGACAAAGATCCCCTAGCATCAAGCGTAGTAGTTTCCTTGCTTGAGGAGAATCATCCACAATAATTGCTTTTATTTTCGCTTTTTCAGACATGTATTCTAATGTATACTTTTGTACCAGAAGTATTTCCAACAGCATCAAATTTATCAACTATTTCAACACCTACAACATCTTTCTTTGCATGATTTAATAATTCAAGTCGTTTTTCTAATGCACCAGTAGCAAATGATTGATGTTCTTTGCGAAGTTGATGATTAATTAGTGCAGAGGCGGATCTTCCAATTCCGTTATCATCAATTTCAATAATCAATATTTTATTGGCTTCATCAAATTTGAAATGCAAGTTTAATTCCTTTGGTCCATTCTTGTGTCTTAAGCCATGCTTGAAAGAATTTTCTACATAAGGCTGAATAACTAATGATGGGATTTGTATCCCGGAAACGTCAACATTATCATCAATTAGAATTTCATGTGAAAATTCATTTTGTAGTAACATTGCTTCAAGTTTAATATATAAATCAAGTGTTTCTATTTCCTTTTCCAGGGAAATACTCGGAAGAGAACTCATATCCAGCACTTTTCTTACGAGATTAGAAAAATCACTCAAGTACCGCGCTGCATTCTTTTTGTCATTTTCGTAAATATATCCTTTAATGGAGTTCAATACATTGAATAAAAAATGGGGGTTCATTTGCGATTTTAAGGCATTTTGCTGTGTTAAACGCAATTCATTTTCTAACTGAAGTTGGCGCAAAACTACTAGTTGTTTCTTGCGAAGTACTAAAATTGTTTTTCGGGAAATGATATAGGCAATACATGAAACAAATAAAATAAGAAGTAAATAGAACCACCAACGTTCCCAAATTGGGGGAATAACATTAAGTTGAAAAGTGAGCGTATTTGTTGAATTTTTACCTTCATGATCGATGAGTTTCAGTTCGATCGTCACTTTGCCCGAAGGTAATTTTGGAATCACAATTTTCCCAACATTACCGGGAATCGTAATCCATTTATCATTATATCCTTTGATTAGATAGGCAAATAGAAAGTCCCCATTCGACCTATAACTAATTCCATCTGCAACTATGGTAAGCACATCGTTATAGTCAATGTTAATTTGTTTTTTTATATCGATACCCTTACCATTTATTTGAAGGTCTCTAAAAACAATACGACTTTGTTTTGTTGTAGAATAAAATTGGTCAAGTGGTATTTTTTGAATTCCTTTACCTGTTGCGGCCCAACAAAAATCGTTCACAAAAATGAGCCCACTGATATTGTTTGAACTTAGACCATTGTTTTTATTTAATAGTTTTAAGTTTCGTGTTTTTTCATTTACGGTGAAAATTCCTTTGTTCGATGCCAAATAAATTTGTCCATTGTGAACACGCAATTGTGTTGGCCTAATGGAAGAATCAAGGCGCAGAAAGGCTTCAATTTTCCCATTTTCAGAAAGAGTATATATTATTCCTTCAAAAGTGAGGAAATATACCTTATTGATTGAGTAACACGCAGCAAGGGAAATGATTTGTTTATCTTTAAAAAAATGATTTTTGTTTACCCACTTACCTTTTAATTGTTGCAGTTCAATTAACCCTTTATTGGATGCGACAAAGATATTATTTGAAAAGGGGGAAACAATTATTTCTCTATACCATTCGGGTGAAAGTTGATTATTACTGTCAAGTAGCTCGCTAATTCGTTGAACAAAATATACTCCTTGAGAGGAAAGTAAAAAGTAACCATCCTTGGTATGTAGCATCGCTTTTATTGGTCGGGCATTATTATTTACAAGACGAGTCTCACCATTTTTATATTGAAAGATTTGATTCATATTATTAAAATAAATGCACTTATCTAAAGAATCATAGTAGAACATTCCAAAATCAGATTTTAGCTCATGTTCTGTTGTTTTGAATTCATTCGTAAGACTGTTAATTGACCCTAGCGAACCGGTACTTCCTGCAAAGAATATAGTTTCGCCATCCGTTGAAATGTGACTGAGCTGGTCGTTCCCAAATGCATTGGATTCTGCATTCCAACCTCGAATTGCAAAGGATGGAATGCGCATAATACCATTATGAAGCGTAGTGAACCAAAAATTCCCTTCACGGTCTTTGATACAGTTGGAAAAAGAAATTTGATCAAACAATAATTCAGCTTCACCACTTTTTTTATCAAAGCGAATCAGTCCAGAATGAGTATTAATCCAAAGAATTCCGTCATCACTTTCAATGACAGAAGTAGCTTTTCTAACTGTAAGTAATGAGGACAACAAAGGATTTGAATAGCTGACCCATTCGTTGTTTTTTTTGTGGAAAACAATGCCATCTGATAGTCCAAAAAGTAATGGTTCTTTAGGTGATTTAGAAATAAGAACCGGAATGTCACTGTATTTTTTATCGATTGTATAGGCTTTTTCAGTCCCTTTAGACCACTCAATTATCCTGTCGCCATTGTGGTATAATACATTACCATTTTCAGTTGAGTGAATGTTATCAGTAAATGTATTGCCGCCTACAGAAATATGTTTTAATGATTTTACTGGATTCCACTTCAGCGTTTTTTCATTTAATTTAAATGGATTTAAGGGACATGATATCCAAATATTTCCATCTTGGTCTGGAGTTATTCCATTAATAGGAAAATTCCAATTTTTGAGAATAGTCAAGTGATTATTATCAATATAAAATATTTGATTGTTGAAATTGTATCCATAAATCCTTCCTGAAGGGGATTGGCAAAGTCCGGTTGCGGAACGTGCAGTTAAATCAGGGGAAGAGAAATGTTCAAAAGAAATGCCATTGAAGCGATACACACCGGCATCACAACCAATCCAAATATATCCTTCCTTGTCTTCCAGAATGCAATATATTTCGTTAGAAGGGGCTCCGTTCTCAATCGTATAAGAAAAATAGGAGGGATATTGGGCAAAAGCAGAAAATCTGACTAAATAAACAAGTAAAATCAGAAAAAAAAGATTTCTTTTCATTCCACAAAATTAGAAAATTTACAAGAATACAATCTTAAATTTAGGTACAAATGCAACTTTAATATTTCGAGGAAAAAAACTTGCTTCGTTCTCGAGTCCTCCGATCATTGGAATTTGAGCACCGTCGTGAATCGCAGCTAGCGCATAGCCTGCTCCAGGATAATTGCCATGCGTTTCTTAACTTCGGAATTTGATCCTCTTGAATAATTGAGATAGGCTCTGAATTCTTTATCAGTTGACCTATCGAAACCTTCAGTTATATTGCTGCTGATGGAGACGACAGCACTGCATATCTGATCCTTAAACCCGTAGTCATTAATTGTTCCAAATTCTTCATAAATATCTACAGCTAAATCCTGTGCTTTTTGCCAGGCAATGATCTCTTCAAATGTTTGAAAAATCATTTTTCTAATGTTTTATTCGCTAAATTAGTGCTTACTAATAATGCGAATCAAGGGTTGAAAGATAGATAACATTTATTGTAAAATGCTGTAAAATAACTACATGCCACCCCTACGGGGCTTTTTTTTAAATCTAATTTTATCTAAGAACATATGACTCCTAACGGAGCCATTTTTGCTCCATCGGAGCAATTTGTTCTTAGAAAAAAGAGGACTAAGCTAATGTGAACTAAGCTAATGTTGCTCACTATTCTACTGTTCACTGAGCAACTGTTCACTAAAGTTTATTGGCCGTAAAGATGAATAAAAAAATTAAATATCATTGGATTATAGCTCCTAGTCCCTATCTAATAATCTAAAGATAAATTCCTATTCAAAGAAAAAATTAATAACAATATAATTAAGTGAAAGTACAGTCTTTATTGGGGTTTTAATGAAATTAAACAGAATTTAACAAGATGATTTTCATCAAAATGATAAAATTTCTTTGCAAAATATTTGTAGAAACAAAATTTAATTTCTAAAATTGCATTCTAGTAGTTTTTAACGATATCTTGAGACCATATCAAAAACTGCTGATTTAGACCAACTTGACCGAATTGCTCTTTGAGACGGAGCAAAATAAGACACGCGATTCATTCGGATGTTACGTACTTGAGACCTACGGCAGACATCAATGAAAATTTAATGATGAGTTACGACCAAGAATTTCCAAGTCGTATTTTTTATTGAACTGCAGGTGCCTTTGCACTTGACGGATTTTTGAATTTAGCTGTCCGGCTATTTGTTGCTTTTCGGTAAAGCTCAGTTTTTTCCATTGTTTTGTCTATGGAGAATTTTGATATTTACGGGTTGGTTCATCTCATGACAACGCAATAAATTTGACCTATGAATACACTTGTGATCGCTATTATTTTCAGTATTGTCGCCGTTGGCGCTATTTACTATTTTGCAACACGTATGTCGAAGGGGACAGTAATGAACATGAATCTACGTGTAAAAGAGCTCGCAGCTGTATTGGGATTGCCCGAACCCCAAGCACCAGCCTCATTGCTTTCGGCCTTTTACAGTGCCGAGTTGGGCGGTAAGGTCGAGGGCAGAGACTTCTATTTTACCAACTATACCAGATCGGAAAAAACAAGCGATTCGTACAATACCGAGTTCAGCTGGAAATTTGAAAAAGCCATCAGCAGCAGTATCAGCATTAGTAAAGAAGGCATCAAATCTACCCTTAAAAAACAATTCGGGGGAAATGATATCGAGATAGGTCACAAGGAGTTTGACGAAACTTTTCTGGTGAGAGGCGATGATGCAAATTTGGCCAAATCTATACTCACTGAGACCATCAGTTTCGATCTGCTCAAAAAGGAAAGAGGCATTTACGGAACAATAAGCATACAGCAACAAGAAGTAAGATACGAGGAATCGGGTGTACTCATGACCACAGAAGACCTGCAACGTCTTATTCGACTGATTGAATTATGCAAAAATATCGCAATTCAAATAGAGAGACTTTAATTATATCCAAACACACAAAACACAGATTATCATGAAAAAGTATTTCAAAGCAGTGACCGTTATACTGTTGTCACTTACAATTATGGCCTTCGCAGGTCCAACCAGGGTTAAATTTTTATCAGGCGATTGGTCTGCAGCACAGCAAAAAGCCAAAAGCGAGCAGAAACTCTACTTTGTAGATTTCGATGCGAGTTACTGTGCATCCTGCCGCAACATGGACGAGAGTACCTATCAGGATCCCGGTCTTGCCAATTTTATGGAAAACAATGTGGTAGCCCTCAGGCTCGATGTTCAGGATTTTGAAGGTGCCATGTGGTCGCAGAATTATGAAGTGGAAGCATTACCTACTATGCTCATTTTCAATCAGGATGGTAAATTGGTCAAAAGACTGGTGGGTTACAAAAGTGCCAAAGACTTGATGGCTGCTTTTACGGAGGTCTTGCCAAAAAAAGAAGCTAAAAACGAAGGAATTATAAGACCTGCTGACCAGCATTCAAATAGTCCCAAGCCAGTTGCTGATGACGAAAAGCCTGCTTTAAGACCAGTTACCTCAAATAGCCATAATGCCAAAGGCCCAACAGCTACAGGTCTTTACGAACTGAATATCAAGCGTTTTACTTCCAATGGCTTTTCAATTCAGATTGGCGTTTACAACAGTTATGAAATTATGTTGGAACAGGCAGAGAAATTGACAGACAGGTTCCCCGACCAAAAAATTCTGATGCATGTTGACGAAATGAGCGGCCAGCGCGTTTTCAAATTGCTAATTGGTAATTTTTATGACAAAATCCAGGCATCAGATTTTAAAGAAAATCTGCGAAAATCAGGCTTTGACGGAATTTTAAAAGACCTTTCAGTCTTGAAATAAGTTTCTTTCCTTATAAAAATACCGCACTCAAAGCTGTTATTTTTTCAACAAGGCTACAGTCCCTGGAAAATCTTTACATCTTTGATATTTATAAATCAAAACCCGTTCTGTCTTCACAGGTCGGGTTTTTATTTTTTTTTATTTGGGCATTTATTTTTAGTTGCAACTATAGAAAAATGAGTCTATATTTACAAATTAGAAAATTTTTCAAAAATGATGACAGTTCAGGACTATAAAAAAAGGGTCAGTTCAAGGTTTATTGCCACCGATGCTACCCTGATGGCGCAAACAATTGTTGAAGCCGATTATTACTATGCTTCAATCAAATATGACGGACATTTGGGGCTTTTAAACATCTCAAAAGGAAAGGCTTCCCTGACTGGTGTTGATGGCAAAGAGCGTAATATTCCTGTTATTCTCAAGGCTGCCGAATCTTTTAAAGACGATATACTGCTCGCCGGAGAAATCTGCGTTTTTAAGGATGGCAAATCGCTTAGTCACCGCGAGGTCAGCGCTGCAATCGCCAAGCCCGAAAAGTACGATATCCGCTTTGCTGTTTTCGATATTTGCAGTCACAAAGGCAAGGAAATCGACCTCCCTGTTAAAGAAAAACAGGAACTGATTGAAAAACTGATACCAAAAGGCACTCATATTTTTGCTGTTGAACAAAGCCTTTTCGAAAGTCGTTCCGATTTGTTCAGTTTTTATGAAAATGCCATCTCTGCCAAAGAAGAGGGTGTGGTCATCCGTTCGGCACTGAATATGGTGTATAAGGTAAAACCAATTATCAGCCTCGATCTGGCAGTAGTTGGTTATGCACTGAATGCCGATGGAAACTTCCGGGATTTTCTGCTGGCATACTGTACTGCTGAAAATGAGTTTCAACTGATGGGTGTTACAGGTTCTGGCCTGAGCGAACAACAGAAACAGCAATGGATAAAAAGGCTTGAACCTATGGGCGTCGAGTCGGAATACACCGAAGTATCGAGAGCCAAAACTGCTTACAGAATGGTTCGCCCCGAGATTGTTATAGAGATTAATTGCCTCGATTTGCTCAACGAATCAGGTAATCAGGCAACAATGAAAATGCAGCTCAATTACGACCCTAAAAAAGGTTACCTGATTGAAGGACAAAAGCCCGGCCTGAGTTTTATTGCAGCTGTGATCAAATGCGAGCGTGAAGATAAAAAACCAACAGTACAGGATTGCGGCAGCCGTCAGTTTGAGCATATTTTGATGCCACTTGAGCTGAGCGCCGCACAAACAGTAAATATCGCCTCCGAAATTGTAAAACGCGAAGCCTACTTCAAATCAGCCAAAGGAGCTACTGCAGTCAGAAAATTTGTACTGCTGAAGACCAATAAGGAACATTTGGGAAATTTTTCGCCCTATGTACTCTTGTTTACAGATTACAGCGCCGGACGAAAAACTCCGCTGGAACAAGAAATTTTTATCTTTGAAAAACAAAAATCAGCCGAAGAAAAATTTGAAGCACTTGTCACCGAAAATGTTAAAAAAGGATGGGAAAAGAGCTAGGTAATTTGAGAATTTCCAAACTTCCGCCTTCTAACTTCTTCTCGTCCGAAAGACGAGACTACCTTCTTACTTCTAATATCTTACTTCTTACTTCTAACTTCTAATTTCTTAATTCTTACTTCTAACTTCTAATTTCTTACTTCTTACTTCTAACTTCTACCTTCTACCTTCTAACTTCTACCTTCTACCTTCTAACTTCTACCTTCTACCTTCTAATATGGCCCGTCTAGCATCATTTAAAATTGGCAACACCTCGTTCAAAGCCGCAATTAACAAAATTGACAGAGATAAAATCTACGGATTTGTCGAAGAACATACCTTTGACATGAATGGCGATGAGTGTACGCTCGGCGCAGTACTCAACGACGGCAGTACATTCGTACTTAGCGGAGCAACGGCAATGAAAAAAGTTGACGAACAACTGCGCGAAGTGGATAAGAGCGAAATTAAAACCGTAAAAATTGATGGCAGCGAGGCTGTGCTTCAACCTTCAATTTTCGATATCGAAACTGTTTTGGAAGAGACCGAGCTCGATGCACTACTCGATCTGCAGGTGGAGTTATCCTATCAATTATCTTTTGAAAATGACAGTGACAAAGCAACTGCAATTTCGATACTAAAAACTGAAAAGGCCTACTTCTTTTTATATAATTACAGAGCCGATTACGAAGCTGCCGATGCCTATCTCCTAAGCAACGGCAAAGAAATTTTTGCGCTAAGCGGTAAAATCGTAAAATTCGAATATCTCGATAACAAAACCATTATTCCGATTGATGAATTCGAAGAAGAAACAGCTTCGGATGAAGAATTGGATTTCAGCATGTTATAAATTATAAAATATGTCAAGAAGAATAAATATAGCCGATCTAAAAGGCAGAAATTCTGAGATAACCTTCAGCGGAATTAGCGATAAGCCTACAATAAAAACTGTTACTAAAGAGGGTAAGCCCATCAGAACACTCCGGGTGCTGAAATTCCCCGCAAGTAAAGGATTTGAAGGCCTGATGAAACGTTTTGGCGATGCTGAAAAAATTGCCGATGCTATACTAAAAGAAGACCCCGAAATTGATCTCTATCTCAGCGGAAAATTCATTGAGAGCAGCAGTAAACTCTATTTGGATAAAAATCTGAAGCCAGTTTACAAAATAAAGAAAATTGAAAAAGTTTACAAACCCGACAAAAGCCTTATCGAGGAAAGAGCGGTGAAGGAAACGGTTTCAAATGTTCTGCTCGAAGCGCCCATTCGAATGTCGGGTAAACTATTTCCTAAAAAGGATCTGATCCAAAAATTTGTTTTGGGCAAAAAATATCAATTGAGTCACAACAACGGACTCACCTTCGATTTTCTTTACAGTATTGCCAAAGAACTTGAAGACAGTAAATCGCTCATGCTTATTGGAGCTGGCACCAAAGGATTGGAACCCTTGGTTTTTCAGGATGGAGGCAAGGCCTACCGCGCTTTTCTCGAAGGTCGTACCAATGGCGATAAATACCTTTTAATCATACACCTGTCAAACATGGAATTGAAGAGTATTTTATAAATTCAAGAAAATGACTAAAACTAATAAAGGAACAAATAAGCTTACAACAGTGCTTATAATTTTGGGATTGGCACTTATCATTGCAGCTTTTTCCTATTTGTTATACCAAAACAAAAGCAAGTCCGACAGCATCAAGATTCAAAAAAAGGAAATCGTACTGAAAGACTCTTTGATCAACGATTACAAATTAAAACAACAGAAGTCTGACCTATTGGCAGAAACGGTAAAGTCTTATATGTCCGTCAGATCTGCTCATAACGTTGAAGCAATGAACGACTATTATGCCGATACACTCATTAACTATTACAAGTACTTGAACAACTGCAGCAAGGCCGATGTAATGGCTTCTGAAAAAAAGTACTGGACCAATTTCAAAAGCGACAATTTTTTAGTTAATTCTGAACCGGAAATTATCATTGATTCCATACGCTTACAAGCCACTGTAAAAGGGCAGCAATGTGTAAATCCCAATGATTGCATTGAGGAAATTATGGTTTTACAATTTAATCCGAGCTTTAAAATAATTTCTGTAAAGGCTTATTTTATGAAGTGAGTTTGTATTTAAACTATTCAGATTATTTTTCAAATATCAGTAAGTGCATTTACATCCTAAACACCCCAAAATTTTCTGTTCCTTTAATTTCCTGATTGTAAACCACTGCAAGGCAGATACTTAAAACGGTTCTTGTATCGCGCGGGTCGATAATGCCATCGTCCCAGCCCTGTCCGCTTGCATACCATGCCGAGGAGTTTTTCCTAACCTGCTGCATCATATATTCAGCAACTTCTTTTGCATTCTCCTCATCGAAAGGAATGCCTGCCTGTTCGGCCGCCTGCCGCTGAATCATCAGCATTACACCGCTCAACTGCTCGGGACCCATCACGGCAATTTGAGCATTGGGATAACTAAACAGGAAACGTGGCTGATAAGCCCTACCATTCATAGCATAATTGCCTGCACCAAAGGAAGAGCCAATGAGAATGGTAATTGTGGGCACATCACTATTCGAAACAGCATTGATAAGTTTAGCCCCATGTTTGATGATGCCATCCTTTTCGTAGGCCGAACCCACCATAAATCCGGTGGTATTTTGTAAAAATATGAGTGGGATATTCTGACGATTGCAGAGTTGTATGAAATGAGTGCCTTTGTTGGCAGCTTCTGAAAAAAGCACGCCATTATTGGCAATAAAACCAACTGGGTATCCGCCAATTTTAGCATATCCACATACCAAGGTTGGCCCATAATCGGGTTTAAATTCCGAAAAATCAGAATCATCGCATATTCTGCCAATGAGTTCTCTGGCATCGAAACTCTTGCGGATATCGGCAGGCACTATATTTAAAATTTCATCGGCAGGATAACGGGGGTTTTTTATGGGCAATTCAGGTTTCAGGTGCGGTATTGAGTGTGGCAGGGTGCTCATAATTTCACGTGCTATTCGCAATGCATCATATTCATCTTCGGCAAGATAATCCGATACGCCCGAGATACGGCTGTGCATATCGGCACCCCCAAGGGTTTCATCATCGACTACTTCATTGGTTGCCATTTTTACCAAGGGTGGACCAGCCAAAAAAACCTTTGCATTGTTTTTAACAAAAATAGCATAGTCGGACATACCAGGCACATATGCACCTCCGGCTGTACTATTGCCAAATACCAAAGAAATGGTGGTAAGGCCCTTTCTGGAACGACGGGTAATTTCTCTGAAGATTTCGCCACCATAATTGAAAATTTGTTCTTGTTCGGGTAGGTTGGCTCCAGAGGATTCGACAAGATTAATTACAGGTAAATTGTTTTCGGAGGCAATCTCGCTGATTCTAATTGTTTTTTGAAGTGTAGCCTTATCGATAGCGCCGCCTTTATTGGTACCAACATTGGCATTGATAACACAAAGTCTTCCCTCTACCAGACCTATTCCCGAAACTGTCGTGCCACCAGGCCCAAATCCATCGCCATCCAAACCTATAAGTGGCAGAAGTTCAAGAAAAAATGAATCCCGATCGAGCAGCAGTTCTATTCTTTCGCGGGCGGTGAGTTTGCCCTGTTTCAATGCTTTTTCTATATGTTTTTCCTTGCCCTGAAAACGACTTTCGGCCAGGTGCTTGTTTAACTTGTCAATAAGGGCAAGCATTTCACTGCGGTTTTCCAAAGTAGAAGCCTGATTGGGATTGAATTTTGAATTAAAAATGGACATCTTGAGCTTAATTATTTAGCTAAAATAATCAATTTTATAAGAGATTGTCAAATAAAACTGAAAATTGATAAAGTATCGCCAATTCAATTTACAGGTATTGCCCAATTGGTTTTTAAAAATTAGAATTATTGCTGAAAAAGTTAAATTATTCTAACTTATATTGATGTCGTTAATTAAATTTTTACGACCTAACTTTCATTTATTTTTATCAATATTTTAACATAAAAAAACATCCAAGCAATTAAAAATTGAATAGCTTTGCCAAGGTATTATTTTTTAAATCTTATTTATTAACCAATTAATCTTCTTTAGTCATGGGATTCTTTGATAAATTATTCGCAGCCTCAGGTACTCAACCAAAAAAACCTATCATTAACAATGAGCAGGAAGCTTTTTTAACTATCCTTGCAGCTGCCGGTTCAGCAGATGGAGACATCGAAGCGGAAGAGTGGGATACCATTTATGATACCTTATTCCAGAAAAAAATGTTTAATGGTGTTGATGTTTGGTCTCTAATAGATGAGTGCAAAGGCAATATCAAAGGCTATGAGAGTATGGCTCAAGCTGTTTCTGACTGTGCGCCACATATCAGCGAAGGTAACAGAGAAATGGTATTTGCTGTTTGTGCCGACCTAGTTTTGATTGATGGTATCATCACACCAAACGAGCAGGCAATTGTTGAGCACTTGAAAGGTCAATTGAGCGTATCTGATGAATTGGCTATGATTATTGTTCAAGCTATGCTTGTTCGCAATATGGGTAACAACTAATATTTTTTAAGTAAGTACAACTTACTATATATTTAAAAAGGGGCTTCCAATTATTTGGTTAGCCCCTTTTTTATGTTTACTTCGATAAGGTAATCAAGGGCTGAAGAAGATTGATAAATACGCTACTGTAAGTTTTCGTAAACATTTTTAAGCAACAGACTTGCCGATTTAACTTTACTTTCGCGTTGAATATCAGTTTTTTTGAATCAACCAAGTTAAACTATTAGAGAAGTTCATGATTTAATTTTAACTTCGCGCCTTCTAAAGCTATTTAGCAGATTTGAATTTCTGATACTCTTTAATTACCAAACAAGTTACTTATTAAATCTCATTATGATTAAAAAGAATTCTATATTATTGTGCCTGGCCATAATAATATCAGTAAGCGGATACGCACAAATAACTGGTGTGCAAACCGTTCCTGGAAACTATCCCACCCTGGAGGCAGCTGTTGCTGCACTGAACACTTCAGGTGTCGGCCCTGGCGGTGCAACCATTAATGTTGCTGCAGGCCATACAGAAACCCTAACAGGTTCTTTGACGCTCACAATGGCTACCAATTCACCTTCTGCAGTAAATCCATTAGTTATACAAAAATCGGGAGCAGGGGCCAATCCCTTAATTACAGCTCATACCGGAACAGGTACACTAGATGGTATTTTCATTCTAAATGGTGTAGATTACGTCACTATTGATGGCATCAGTTTACAAGAAAATGCAGCCAATGTAAGCACCGCTACACAAATGGAATGGGGCTTTGCGCTATTAAAAACCAGTGCAACGAATGGCGCAAGCTTTAATACTATAAAAAATTGTGCTATTACCTTAAATAAAACTAATACGGCTTCTACAGGTATCTACTCCGCAAATCACACTACTGCTGCATTAACTGCATTATCTATTACAGCAAATGGCGGAACCAATTCTTATAACCGCTTTTTGAGTAATACAATTCAGAATGTCTACATTGGTTATACAATCAACGGTTTTGCAAGTCCGGCTCCTTATGATTTTTATGACCAAAATAATCAAATCGGGAAAGATGCAGTTAGCGGCAACCGCAGCCAAATAACCGATTTTGGTGGTGCAGCTGTAGCTGCGGCGGGAATACAAACCACCAATCAAAATTACATAAGAGTATTTGGTACCAATATCAATGGTGGTGCTGGGTCTACGGCAGCCTTAAGCGGTATTTCAATAGGTACAGCTTTGAATGCCAATGTTGACATTTATAGTGATACAATTACATTAGTATCGGCAGGCACAGCAGGCGCAGTCAATGGTATTACAAATGCTGCAGGCGGAACTGGTGCGGGTTCTATTATCAATATTTACAATAATTTGGTCAGTAACTGTGTCACGTCAGCAGCGACGACCTTAGAGTTTAGAGGCATTGCTTCTACTTCTACTGCCAGTTACACCAATATTTACAACAACACGGTAAGTAACAATACACATGCCGGCACAGGACAATTCGGCGGAATTCATTACTCAGGTTCTTCTGCAACACTTTGTTTGCAAGTGAACATATATGGAAATACAGTAACAAATAATACCAAAACAGGTACAGCAGGTGCCTTCAATTGTATTTTTGCAAGTGCCTCCACCAATACAACCAATGTGTACAACAACAGCATGAGCAATAACAATAATAGTTCTTCGTCTGGAGCTACTTATGGTTATCACAACTTTGGTTTTGGGTATAATGAAAACATTTATAACAATACCATCAATGATTTGCTTGGCGGCAGTGGCGACGTCCGTGCCTTGAATGTAAGTTCCGGTTCGGGACCTACCAATAAAGAAGTGTATGGAAATACCATTTTCAACATTTCAGGAAATTCTGCCACCACGGTAGCAGCTATTGTTTGCGATTATGGCACTATAACTAATATTTACAAAAACCGCATATATAATATCACCAACAACACTGCTACAGGTGCAGCACCTGCAAGTGCAGGTATAATATTGGGAGGTAATGTAAATACATCAACAAATATTTACAACAACTATGTTTCGGATATCAAAGCCCCAAATGCCACCAATGCAACTGTGGTTATATCAGGTATTCACTTAACAGGTACAGCAGTATCGACCGTTAATGCTTATAATAATACAGTTTATTTGAATGCAACGGGTACCGGTGCTGCATTTAATACTGCTGCCTTGTTTTTTGGAACAGCTCCAGTGAATGTTGACCTACGCAATAATATATTGGTCAATGTCTCTACACCAAACGGCACAGGTATAACTAGTGCAATTACCCGTGGCGGTGCCGGTTTTACAAATTATAGCCTCAGTTCTGGTTATAATTGCTTGTTTGCAGGCACTCCAAGTGTTACCAATGTACTTTTTTTCGATGGCACAACAAGCTATCAAACCTTACAAGCATTCAAAAATGTGCTTAGCCCACGCGAGCAGGCTTCATTTTCGAGTCTTCCTACTTTCGTAAATGTTGCAGTTGCTCCTTATGATTTGCACTTGCAGACTTCTGTTGCTACAGGTTGCGAAAGCGGTGGATTTCCAACTTCTCTTGTAACAGTGGATTATGACGGCGACAGCCGCAATGCAAGTACTCCGGATGTCGGAGCTGATGAATTTGCCGGTATTGGGGTGGACAATGCATCACCTAATATCCAATACACGCTATTGGGCAATGGTAATGTTTCAGCCAACCGCCCTCTTGGCAATTTTGCTACAATTACCGACTTAAACGGAATTAATACAGCAGCAGGTACAAAACCCCGTTTGTATTACAAAAAATCAACGCAAGCCAATACCTATAATGATAATACAAATGGTACTGATGGTTGGAAATATGTAGAAGCAAGCAATACGGCTTCTCCTTTCAGTTTTACCGTTGATTATAGTATTTTATTTTCGGGTAGCGTTGTCGCTGGAGATGTAATTCAGTATTTTGTTGTTGCACAGGACCTGAACGGCACACCTAACTTTGGCATCAATGCTGGAGGATTGACGGTACAGCCTGCTACTGTAAACCTTGCTGCGGCAAACTTCCCATTGCTGAACACTATCAACCAGTATACCATTGTAGCTAATGCTCTTTCGGGAACTATCAATGTGGGTCCAACAGAAACAATTACCTCTCTGACTAATGCCGGTGGACTTTTCGAAACAGTTAATGCGGCCACACTTACAGGTAACCTTACGGTTAATATCACCGGAGACCTTACAGCAGAAACAGGTACATTTGCATTGAACCAATGGTCGGAAGTAGGCGCAGGTAATTATAGCATGACAATCGTTCCTTCTGCAGGAGTTAACAGATTGATTTCAGGTACAAGCGCAACTGCGATGATTCGTTTCGACGGAGCCGACAGAGTAACAGTTGATGGAAGATTTGGAGGCAGCGGCAGATTCTTAACTTTCCGTAATATATCTACTGCTGCACCGGTCATTTCTTACTTGAATGATGCTCAAAACAACAACCTGCAATATACTATTGTAGAAAGTGGAAATACGGCGACTTCTGCCACTTTGGGCGGAGCGATTTTTATTGGCAGTACAGTTGCTACGGGTACAGGAAATGATAATATTTCCATTAACAACAATGAAATTAGAGACAGAAGCGATGTAGTAGGTACACCAAGCATAGCTATTAACTGTGTAGGCAATAATGCCAGTACCTTGGCCGCTTACAATAACAATGTTACTATTTCCAATAATGACATACACGATTGGTTTGTTTTAAATGGTACTGCACAGTTTGCAGTTAATATTGGCGTAGGTAATTCTGGATTTACAATTTCCAATAATAGTTTTTATCAGACAGCGACCCGTACGCATACAGCTGCTGGAGCTATCTCCAGGGCGATTAACATTAGCTTTGCATCTACTGTAAACTCAAACGGCGGACATATTATTACCGGTAATTTTATTGGGGGTACAGCAGCGGGTGCTACAGGAGGCGATATGACCATCACTGCTGGATTTGCTCAAACTTTTGTTGGTATTGCTGTTACTACAGGCTTAATTCCTAATACCATTCAAAACAATACGATTCGCAATATCAGTTTTACGACAAATGCACCTGCATCTAATTCGAGCATGTGGTTGGGTATCAGTGTAGCTCAAGGTAATTATATTATTGACGGCAATACTATCGGTACCGATTTAGCTACAAATAATATTAAAATAAACATTAATGCAGGAGGGGCGTTCAATTCCTTCCTTGCGGGTGTCTTAGCCTCTGGATCTGCCGGATCATTCACCATTCAAAACAACAAAATTGGTGGTATCAATGTTGGTGGTACTACAGTTACAGGTCCAATTATACCACAATGGATACAGGTACAGGGTACTCCAAGTCAGACTGTTAATGTCAACAATAACCTAATTGGTAGTACAACGGTTGCAAACTCGATTAGCTATACCTCAGCAGCGAATGTTATTTCCTTTGGTTTCCGTTATCTTGTCACAAGTGGAGCAGCAGTTAACTTTACAGGAAACAGCATCCAAAACATTTCAGATAACAGTACCGGCTCAGGCAGCATACATTATGGTGCTATCTTTATTAGTACAGTTGGTGGTTCAGGATTAGTTAATGCCAATAACAATACAATACGAGACCTTAGCCAAAATGCGACTGCTGCAACTCCTGCTATCGGCCTTGCAGCTATTGCTTTTCAAAACTATATTGGTCTTGGACACAATATCAATAATAATACGATTGCAGGTTTGAATGTAATTAACACAGGGGCATTCCAAAACTATGCAGTTGGTATTCAATTACAAAGCAATGCTTTGGGAGGCACCGTCAGTCAAAACAGAATTTTTGGTTTCCGCAACAGCAATACAGGTGCAATCGTTGGTCTGGCAGGGATTTATATAAATTCCGGATTGGACTGGACGATAAGCAATAATATGATTAGCTTAAGCAATGGTGCTAATACCAACAACATAGATTTGACAGGTATTACAGAATTAATGGGGCAGACAGGTAATCTTTCACTTTATTACAACTCAATTTATTTGGGTGGTTCAGTTACTGCCGGTGCAACGAATTCGGCAGCTTTCTTCAGAGGCAGCTTGTCAAAAGCTACTGTTAGAAACAATTTATTTTACAATGAACGTTCTGGTGGAACAGGTGCTCACTTGGCACTCAGTAACAATAATGCCTTAGGTTGGTCTTCCAATAATAATGCATTGATTGTTGGCGATACGACCAAGGTTGGAGCTTTAGCCGGTACAAATTATGATTTTGCTACTTGGAAAAGCACTGCGGGCAGCGACCTCAACAGTATTAGTACTTCAAGTGCAAACCAACCTAACGCAGGGTTGTTTGTCAATGCAAATGCTGGTGATTTACACATTAATACATCTATTTATCCTCAGGGTTATGCAGTTCCACTACCCGGATTGACCATCGACTATGATGGAAATGCGCGCAATACAGTAGGTCCAACCATCGGAGCGGATGAAATCCCTTGCACGGTTGTACTTGCCAACATTAGCGCTCAAACCAATGTGCTTTGCAATGGCGGAAACACTGGACAAGCCACAGTTACGGCAGTTGGGGCTAATGGAATCAGTTATATCTGGCCTTCAATTGGAGCAACAACAAATACTGTCACCGGTTTATCGGCTGGTGTTTATACCTGTATTGCTACCAGCCTCTGCGGAAACAGTGATACGGTAGTTGTAACAATTACACAACCTGCTGTTTTATCAGCATCAAATGTAACCACAGACGTATTATGCGAAGGAACAGCAACTGGTACAATCAACCTGACAGTAACAGGCGGTACTGCTGCTTATGTATTCAACTGGGGTGCTGGCCTAACTACTGAAGACCTCAGCGGACTTAGTGCCGGAACTTACAGCGTAACTGTAACGGATGCAAACGGATGTTCAACTACTTCTTCTGCTACAATTGTACAACCGCTTTCTGCTTTATCCGCATCAAATGTTGTAACAAATGTGTCCTGCAATGGTGCAGCTACAGGGACTATCAACCTTACAGCGTCAGGTGGTACAGGTGCATATAGCTTTAACTGGGGTGGCGGTGTAACTACTGAAGACAGAAACGGACTTAGTGCCGGAACTTATACCGTAACTGTAACTGATTTAAACGGATGTTCAACTACTTCTTCTGCTACAATATCTCAACCAACTGCTTTATCAGCATCAAATGTTGTAACAAATGTATCCTGCAATGGTGCTGCAACAGGGGCTATCAATCTGACAGCAACTGGAGGAACAGCTCCTTATACCTTTAACTGGGGTGGCGGAGTAACTACTGAAGACAGAAACGGACTTAGTGCCGGAACTTATACCGTAACGCTAACTGATGCAAACGGATGTTCAACCACTTCTTCTGCTTCAATTTCACAACCGCTTACTGCTTTGTCAGCTTCAAATGTTGTAACAAATGTGTCCTGCAATGGTGCTGCAACAGGGGCAATCAACCTGACAGCAACTGGTGGAACAGCCCCTTATACCTTTAACTGGGGTGGCGGAGTAACTACTGAAGACCGCAATGGACTTAGCGCAGGAACTTATACCGTAACGCTAACTGATGCGAATGGATGTTCTACTACTTCCTCTGCTACAATAGCTCAACCCGCTACTGCTTTGTCTGCATCTAATACTTCCGTTGGTGCAACTTGTATTCCAAATAGCGGTTCTGCTGCTGTTACTGCTTCTGGAGGAACAGGCGCGTATTCATTTATTTGGTCAAATGGTGTAACTACTGCTAATAATCCCAATTTAAATCCTGGGGCGTATAGTGTTACCGTTACTGATGCAAACGGATGTTCTACAACAAGTCTTGCGAATGTAGCAGATGGATGCTCTGGATGCAATCTTATAGCATCTAATGTTTTCACTAATGTACTTTGTAATGGTGCATCTACTGGTTCGATTGACTTAACACCATCAGCTGGTACCGCTCCATACACTTACAACTGGGGTGGCGCTGTTACAACCCAAGATCGTACAGGTCTTGCAGCAGGAACATATACGGTAACCGTAACTGATGCCGGTGCATGTACAACTACTTCTTCTGCTACAATTTCACAACCTGCAACTGCTTTGTCAGCATCCAATGTTGTAACAAACGTTCTTTGTAACGGTGGAACAACAGGTGCTATCGATTTAACAGCAGCTGGCGGAACAGCTCCTTATACCTTTAACTGGGGCGGCGCTATTACAACTGAAGACCTCAATGGACTAAGTGCCGGAACTTACAGCGTAACTGTAACTGATGCAAACGGATGTTCAACTACTTCTTCTGCAACAATTACTCAGCCAGGTGTATTAAATCTAATTTTGGCATCAGCCTTTAATGTATCCTGCTTTGGC
>JBIPOO010000049.1:0-20099 GCA_044379045.1 Saprospira sp. | reverse complement strand
GTCCAAGCCTAATTTATCTTCATTGATAATACCATCAATTCCTCCATCGTTCGATTTTGATGTTTCAATAAATTCTCCATAACCCATTTTCTTTAAAAGGCGTAAAACAACCTTTTCAAAGAAATAAGGATCGATACTTTTTAACCTTTGTAAGAGTTCTGTTTTAACCTCATTTTCAATTCTGTTAAAGCCCTCATCAATCAGATCTTGTGGTGAAGATATATTTATATTGTCAGGCTGTGAATTTGTATTTGGACTCTTTTCCTGTCTATAAAAATCGAAAATTGAGTTTTCATTTTCTAAATCTCTAACTGTGATTGAATTTGAATGATTTTTGCCTTTTTCAGTGATTTGAACATGTCCACGCTCGGGAAATAAAATATAGCCACCTTTTTTGAGATAAGATTTTCCCCAGGCAATTCTGTTATCAATGAGTAAGTCTCCCGATTTTGTTACTTGTTTTAACTGTTCATCAGTTAAACCCGAATAAAACTTTAACTTAACTTCTTCAATCAATTCTCTCGATTTTAGTACTTTCCCATTTTTGAGTACTTCAAGAATAGGAACAAAGGTTTCGTCAAATTTTGGAATTTCCATTTGGTTTTAGTTTTTTTAAATGCTTTATGCAGCATACAATAATTCTTTACTTTTTTTAATACTATTTATAAAGTAAGGATTTGAAAGTGAACGCTAAGTTACTAAATCGACTTTTCTGCAAAACAAATTCTCCAGTTCAACATGTAAGTTAAATTAATTATTGCTGTAACGATCAAAAGGGATATCCTTGAATGAAATAAGCATATCAATGTCACTGTCTTCGTTGAAATTGGCGGTAGCTGCTGAACCGAAAAGATACATAGTCTTTAATTCATATTTAATACAGAGGAAATTGATATCTGCTAAATATTTTTCTACGTTTGGATTATAAACCGTTTTTAATTAAATTAACCTATTACAATATTTTTTATTCTAAAAGTTCATTGCGAAATCTAAAATACAAAGATATAAAAAAAGAAGCGTTCAAAGTCCATCAGATTTTACAGCTTAAAGTAAAAATAGAACCTGGCGTTATAAAAATCATAACTTATGGAAAAAAGCGGTAATTTTGAAAGCCAATAGGTTTACTTTTTAATCAAAAAAAACAAATATGCGATTGTCTAATATTTTAAACTTAACTATATTACTTACAATATTTTACAGTTGTAACAACAAAGTTACTGAACACAGACAAAGTTCAAAGTCAGTTTCAGGATTTGAACCGCAAAAGATTTTAAAAACCAATATGGGAACCGAGGTGCCTGTCTACAGCTTTGATGCCTTTGAAAAAAACGTTTTACAGCGAAAGGAGTCATCGGTCACCTATGTTATAAATTTTTGGGCAACCTGGTGTGGCCCCTGTGTTGCAGAACTGCCATATTTTTTCAAGCTCGAGGAACAATATTCAGGTAAAGATGTTAAGTTTGTCTATGTAAGCCTTGATTTTTTAAAAAATCTGGAAACTAAATTGCTGCCTTTTCTCGAAAATCGAAATATTAAAAATAAAGTTGTTGTTTTGGATCAGAAAGATGTTAATACTTGGATGAGCAAAATTGACAAAAAATGGTCAGGAGCTATTCCTGCAACGCTCATTTATAACACCAAGAAAAGGGTTTTTCTGGAACATAATTTTGAAAGCAGCGAAGAACTCGAAAAGGCACTGAATGAAATTATACACTAATTTTTAAATTTATCAACAAATGAAAAACACTTATTTATTATTAATTGCGCTAGTAATTGCAATTTCAGGCATGTCTGCGCAATCAGCTTATGAAATCGGCGATTTGGTAGAGGATTTTAAATTGAAAAATATTGATGGCAAAATGATGTCGATGACTGACGCTAAAAATGCCAAAGGATTTGTGCTGATTTTTACATGCAACCACTGCCCATTTTCAATTGCTTATGAAGATCGAATCATTGCACTCGACAAGGCGTATAAGAAAAAAGGATATCAGGTTATTGCCATCAACCCGAACGATCCCAGTATCGAAGCAGCCAAAGATGACAGTTATGAACTGATGCAACAAAGGGCCAAGGATAAAAAATTCAAATTTCCATACCTTTTCGATGAAGGACAACTTGTTTTTCCAAAATTTGGCGCTACCAAAACACCCGATTGCTTTATTGTTCAAAAATCAGCAGCTGGTCTGAAACTGGTTTATAAGGGCGCTTTCGATGATAACAAGGAAGAGAAAGATGTCAAGCAAAAATATATCGCCAATGCCATCGATGCCCTGCTTGCGGGTAAATCTCCGGAACCTGCTGTCACTAAAGCATTTGGCTGCGGGATTAAATGCAACGATAAAACTAAATTACAGACAAAAAAGGGTTAAACTTTTAACTGTACTTGAGATTTAAAAAGGGGCTGTCCGGATAGGAAAGCCCCTTTTTAAATGATAAAAAAGTCACAAAAGCGAAATTGTACGCTATCTCAAATATGCATATAATGAGATAGACGCAGTTTGGATTTTTAATCTCAGAAGGCGACAAGGAGAAAAAAGGAAATTTCTTTTATTTTAATTCTTCTTTTCTTTCCACTCCTTGAAGTTACATCAAAACTCTATTTGTATCCTTCCAACGCAAACACCGAAAAAGATGAAAGCCAATGATCTACATCGTAATTTCCTTTTCCGATGCTTTCTTGAGCATAATCCCACATTTCATTCATTGAATTCATCCATTTAGACTTGAGGGCATTGTTTAAAGCATTATCAGGCAAGCTTTTTAACATACCGTTCAAGCACCAGATACGATTTAAATGAAAGCCATCCCAATGTGCTTCTCCGCCTTCATGATCATTGGTCTTATTGATTTTCAGCGCATCTTCCACAAGTTCATTATCAAATAATTCTGGCGTAAACTTGCTTAACCATTTCACATAATCATTTTTGGATAATACTTTACGCATCAAATCTGCAATTAGTAATGTTCCCGACATGAAATCATATTCAATAGGTTCAAATGTTATTGGTGCGTTTTTTACTTTGAGGTAGTATTTTTTTGCGGCTTTCAAAAGTTCTTTCTCAAGTTTTTTGTTGCCTGAAGAGCGTGCATAATCCAATGCGAATGAAATCCCCATTGCCGGGCTGTCGTGGCTGCCTGAAATTTCAACCTCCGGAGTTTTTTTCCAGTATTTCAAATGATTATCTTCAATTTTTTTTAATAATGGATCGATCTGAGTCAACCATCTTCCGGCATCCAGGTCATTCCATAATTTAAGCTCATCGGCTATCTTTAAAAACCAACTCTGTCCGTAAGGAAATTCAAAAAAACCTCCTTCATTCAGGCTGATAAAATAATGTTCTTGTCTGATATTTCTGACAGAAAAAGCTTCATTCAGTCTGGCTCTGATTTCATTAGCTTCGGGTATAGATGGATGATTTTTAAGTAATTTTACAAGACACCAGTGATTGTGGACAGAGGAATGCCAGTCGTAACAACCGTAGAAAGATGGCCATAGATTTTTCGATGTAGTAGAATCTTTTAATTTGTAGTATGCTTTATATTGTTCGTAATAATGAGGGCTGCTACGTTCTGAACAATTTAATGATAATTTTGCAAAATAGGAGGCACCTGTTTCTGTTAATACATATACACCGTTATTGTCTTTTTTTGTGAGCTTCTCTTGTGAAAAAACCGGAACAGCTTGATTAAGAAAAATACAAAAGGCGCAAAGGAAAAAGATTGGTTTCATTTTTGACGTAATGGATTTTGGTTAAAAAAATGCTCTGGAACAATTCAGTATCAATTCAGTCGAAAAAATACAGTTTAGCTTGGCTAACTTAGGTGGTCATGTAAAAAATATTGAGTACAAATATACCCCTATTTTTATCAAAAGTATAGCTCAACTGTATTAGGATTAAAAAACATGCAACTTAATAAAGATTGTAAATTTAAAAATATTTATGTATTCTTTGTTCGAAGGAGCTATTTTTTATTCCTTTTTTTCTAAAGCAAGTCAACTTCAATGTGGAACAAAAAAGGTGTAAATGAAGGTTGAGCGTAAATCCCAAAAACTTTACACAATCGTGTACACTTAGGAATATTTTAAACAGTCCAACTGATTAATTTTCAACTTTTCCACCTTTATTTTGGCCTCAAAAAAAGGGAAGCCCCGCTAAAAAGCAAGGGCTTCTGAGGTTAGTACAAGACTCCCTGTAGAATTTTAAACTAAGGTTTATAGTTTAGCTCATTTGAGTTGAAAGCAAATTTTAAACAAATATAAAATTTTCAAATTGAAAGTTTATGCTTCCTCCAAAAACGGATATCTGTAATCAGTTGGCGGCAAGAAATTTTCTTTGATGGCTCGTGGCGAAGTCCAGCGGATAAGGTTGAGATAAGAACCTGCCTTATCATTGGTGCCCGAAGCACGTCCGCCACCAAATGGTTGCTGACCTACCACTGCACCCGTTGGTTTATCGTTGATATAGAAATTTCCGGCAGTGTGACGTAGTCTATTGGCCAGGGTTTCGATGACCTGACGATCCTGAGCAAAAATGGCACCGGTGAGTGCATAAGGCGATGCTTTGTCTAAGGCATCCATGGTTTCCCAGAATTTCTCATCTTCGAAAACGTGGATAGTCAGCACAGGACCGAAGATTTCCTCGCACATTGTCACATAGTAAGGACTTTCGACCTGAATCACTGTTGGCTCAATAAAATAACCTTCAGTTTTGCTGTAATTCCCACCGGCAATAATTTCTGTGCCACTGGCATTTTTAGCGCCATCGATATATTGAACGATGCTATCATAAGCCTTTTCGTCGATTACCGCATTGACAAAATTTGTAAAATCTTCGGGATTACCCATTTTCATATCGGCAAGGTCTTCCAAAAGGTATTTTTTAACATCAGGCCAAAGGCTGGAAGGAATGTATGCGCGTGAAGCAGCCGAGCATTTTTGCCCCTGGTATTCGAAAGCGCCGCGTGACAAAGCTACAGCTACTGCTTTTGCATGGGCATCGGGGTAGGCAACAACATAATCTTTGCCACCAGTTTCACCCACTATACGCGGATAATATTTGTAGTTGGGCATGTTTTCGGCAATGGTTCTCCACATACGCTGAAAAGTAGAGGTGCTGCCTGTAAAATGCAAACCAGCAAATTCAGGATGTGCAAAACAAGTATTTCCAACAACTGAGCCATCTGCAAAAACCAGATTGATGACACCATCTGGAAGTCCAGCCTCTTTGAAAAGGTCCATGATTACTTTAGCAGAATATACCTGCGTATTGGCCGGTTTCCATACGATTACATTACCCATCTGTGCAGGTGCAGCGCATAGGTTTGCACAAATTGAAGTAAAGTTGAATGGTGTAATTGCAAGTACAAATCCTTCAAGACCACGGTATTCCATTCTATTCCAAACAGTTGGAGAGGAGATGGGCTGATCATGATAAATCTGCTGCATATAAAAGGCATTGTATCTAAAAAAGTCGATCAGTTCGCAAGCAGCGTCTATCTCGGCCTGGTATGCATTTTTCGACTGGCCCAGCATGGTTGCGGCATTCAGTTTTTGACGGTATGGCCCTGCAAGCAGTTCAGCAGCTTTCAGAAAAACAGCGGCTCTGTGTTCCCATGAGGTGTTTTCCCAGGCCTCCCGAGCATTCAAAGCTGCATCGATCGCCATTTTAACATGTGTTTCGTTGCCTTTGTGGTAATATCCCAAAACATGCTTTATTTCATGAGGCGGACGAACGGCTATCCTGTTTTCGCTGCGGATTTCTTTGCCGCCAATGATCATCGGAATATCTATCTCAGTTGCTTTAAAAGCTGCTAATTGTGCTTTCAGTGCTTTGCGCTCGGGGCTTCCCTTGGCATAACTCAGTACCGGTTCATTTTTAGGTTCAGGTACTTTGAAGAATGCATTTGCCATAGTTCTAATTTGGTTGATATAGTTATTAATAGTGGGCAAATATAGTTTAAATTTTTATTAATAAGGTTTTGTGTATCTGAAAATTTTAGATAGTTCAGCTATGTTCATTTTATCCTATGATAAAGATTATTGCTAAATCTTGAGAAAAAAATATATTTTTGTGTTTGATAATTTAGTTGTGATGATGAGATTTATAAAATTCCTCTGTTTTGTATTAATTATTCTGTTTGGCGGGAACATTTCTGCTCAACAGCTTATAGGAAATAAGCCTTCAGGTCTTTTCTCTTTCGGTATGCGCAGTACGATAAGCACCTTTGGTCACAATGACTGGTCGAATACCGGTTTGGGAGCCGGTGGAGCATTCCGTCTTCAATTCAGTAAATACATCAATACCGAATGGTTTTTCGATTTTTTGCATTCCGATGTTCAAAAAAGAGCCGGTCGGGATGATTACCATATTGGCTGGTCGGTGATGTTTTATCCGCTGGCAGGCAATGATGATTTTTCAAAAATGATGAAACCATTTATTCTTGCCGGTCACTGCTTCGATTACACCAGAGTTTCCGATAATGCAAACCCTCAAAATATGGCTGAGCGTTGGAGTGGGGCAATTCAGGCCGGTATTGGTACGCATTTTAATCTTACGCCAAGGTTTGATGTTTCTGTTTTGGGGCAATATATGATTCATTTGGGTTCGGATGTGGATGCACATTTACATGGCAATTCGGTACATATCGAGGAGCATAAGGGGGGAGCTTTGGAAGGGCATTTGCTTTTTACGGTGGGGGTTTATTATAAATTGTTTGATTGTTGGTAGTGATTTAGTGATTTAGTAATTAAGTTAACAGTAAGGAGTGATTTAGTAGAGGGGCTAGGCGCTAAACCTGATACTTGATACAACTTTATCTTCTAACTTCAGATTTTAAAAGTATATGTCTTATTCAAAAATATTAATAATCGCATCTTTGCTTTTAATCGCTTTGTCCTTAAAGGCACAGGAGGACAGGGTCGAGAAGAAAGATGGAATGCTGCGAGCAACTGCAGGAATTGAACCTGGCGTTTTACTGAATTCCGGAAATCTGACGACTTATATCAGCGGTTTATTGGAATATCATTTGCAGGAAAGAATTTCTGTAAGAGGGGATGTATCAGCCTATTTTAACCTGAAGGACAGTCCATTACTTTCAAATCATGGGTTGTATTTTGGTGCTTTGTATCACTTTAGCAATAGAGCAATAGTTGACCCTTATTTGGGAATACAGCCTGGTATTCATCTTACTAAATTCAAGTATTTTGACGATTCGGGGGCAGGGCCTTTCAGAACTGAATTTAGAGTACTGCCTGTAGCTTCACTTGTTGGCGGTCTAAATTTTTATGTGAGCCGTTTTTTTAATTTTTATATCTCTTCAAGAGCTGTTTTTGGTACTTTTTCGGGAGGAGGAGCACCACTTTCAATACCAATGAATGAGTTAAGAGTTAACTTTGGATTGGGTTTTAATCTGGGTTTGAAAAAGTAAAAATGTTAAAATTATATCTTATGAAAAAGTCAGTCTTTTTTTTGTTGCTCTTAATTTCGCTAATAGCGTGTAAGTCTGAGAAGAAAATCAAGCGTAATGAAACTCCCGAAGCCCTGAAACTACCTAAAGGTGAGGCAATTAAAGAAGCAGATCTGATTGAAGCCAACAATAAATTTTCTTTCGCACTCTTCAAGGAATTAGTGGCCGACGAGAATTTATTTGTCTCCGCTTACAGCCTTTGTTCGGCAATGGCAATGGTCTATGCCGGTGCAGGCTCTGAGACCGAAAAAGAAATTGCTGCAACCTTTTATTGGCCGGCCAACAGCATCTCATTTCACGAGGCCATGTCGGCTTATTCAAAAAAGTTGGAATACAATGAAAAGGAATTTCAAATCAATCAGGCCAATAAACTTTATGCCGATACGTCTATGATACTTTTCAAAGAATTCCTCGACATTAATCAAACGAAATATAAATCTGAAGCCGAACAAATAATGTTGAAAAATGCCGATGAGTCGGCCAATGGCATTAACAAATGGGTGTCAGAAAAAACTCAGAAAATGATTCCGCAGCTGCTCAAAGCAGAAGATTTGAAAGATGTAAAATCGGTTTTGGTCAATGCTGTGTATTTTTACGGTTCCTGGGCAAATCCATTTAATGAAGAAGCCAGTTTGATCGATACATTTTATTTGGAAAATAAGGAAAAATCTAGCTGTAGCTACATGACAGAAAGATGGAATAGCGGCGATGCTGATTTTGATATCAAGTATTATCAAGACAGTCTTTTTCAGGTGCTTGAAATTCCATACAGTAAAAATTTGGGTTCAATGATTATCATTTTACCTTGCAGCGACAGTTTGGGCAAATTTGCTGATTTAAACTCTGTTTTGAAAAAGCTCAGCTTTGAACAATTTACTAAATTGCTGGAAAGCCCAAAAGTATCTGAGGTTCCCTTAGAAATTAAAATACCTAAATGGAAACAGAGAACAGCATTTAATTTAAGTGAGCAATTAGAGAAAATGGGCATGAAATCTTCGTTTCAGGAGGGTGTGGCCGATTTTAAAAGAATTTCCGATTCAGACCCAAAACTACATTTGGGGCCAATCCTTCATCAATCAGCCATTGAAGTAAGTGAAAAAGGTACCAAAGCATCGGCCTCAACAGCTGTAACAACAAAAGGCGAAACGGCATCTGCTCCTCAGGATCCAATCTATTTTTCAGCAAATCACCCATTTATTTACCTCATCAGAGAAAATAAAAGTGGAACAATTCTTTTTATGGGACAATTTTTAAAAGCAGAATAATGAAATTTGAAAGATCCGACATCAGCCTCATCAATAATGTGAGCGAGGCCGAAATTATAGCCGAATTTAATCAATTTGGAAATGACAACGATGATTTTGTAGTCCTGTCAAAAAATGATATGAACTATATTCAGGCGGGACTCAGCGATTTTGAAGAGGAGGGGCTGATTTTAGAATATCAGGAAGGAAGTCTCGACAAGCATTTTCATGCTACTGAAACAAATATAACTAAAGATCAGGTTTTAGCTACCTTTTTATTGTATTTGAAAGCTGATGCCAGCTGGAAGGAGCAGTTCAGTTGGGAAAAATCTGTGACTGATGAAGATGATTTATAAATGATCTACGATGTCATCATCATAGGCGGCGGACTCTCGGGCTTGGTAAATGCCATTGAATTGGGCAGGGGAGGCCTCAGTGTTCTGTTAATTGAGAAAAAAGATTACCCTCAGCATCGGGTTTGCGGCGAATACGTCTCGAATGAAGTTTTGCCCTATTTAAGGTCTTTAGGTTTCGATCCCTTCAGCATTGGAGCAAAAAATCTCAGCCGTTTTCAGTTGAGTTCCAATTCCGGCACAATTGCTGAAACAGTATTGCCCTTGGGTGGCTTTGGATTGAGTCGATATGCATTTGATGAGGCCTTGTATAAAATTGCTTTGGGTCATTCGGTCAATTTTAGTCTCAATGAAACGGTAGAAAAGGTTGAGGAAATAAATGGCATTTTTAAAGTAAAAACCCAAAAAGGAAAAGAGTTTGAATCAAAACTTGTTCTGGGAAGCCAGGGCAAAAGATCTGTCTTGGACAAAAGCCTGGATCGGAAATTTATCAATAAAAGGACCGCTTATTTTGCTGTAAAATGCCATTACCGTGGCGATTTCCCCGATGATCTGGTCAGTCTGCACAATTTTAAAGGTGGTTACTGCGGCTTATCTATGATCGAAAATGGTGACATCAATGTTTGTTACCTGAGCTGGGAAAGCCATTTGAAAAAATATGGCAGCATAGAACGCATGCAAAAAGAATTGCTTTCGAAAAATCACTACCTAAAAAAAGTATTCAGTGACTGGGAACCAGTTTTTAAATCGCCGCTCAGCATCAGTCAGATTTATTTCAGTCAAAAAGAGCTGAATTCGAATGGCATTTTAATGTCAGGAGATGCTGCCGGGCTTATTTATCCGCTTTGCGGCAATGGCATGGCAATGGCAATACATAGCGGAAAAATACTTTCGGAACTAGTTTTGGAATATAGTAATGATAAGCTTTCGAGGCTTGAACTGGAGCAGAAATACCAAAAAGAATGGAAGCGTAATTTCTCGGGTCGATTGTTTGCCGGTTCTACCTTACAACATTTTTTTGGGAATACTATCGTATCGGGAACTGCTGTAAGATTATTGAAAACCTTTCCGGGGTTTGGTAAAAAAGTTATAGCTTCAACTCACGGAAAATCTATTTTGTAAAAATCAGTATATATTTATTTGATGTTCCTAAGTAAGTAATTATTTAAAATCAAACCCTATAGGTATGAAAATTATTGTATATTTTGAATTAGTGCCCAAAGAGAATTATTTGCATCATAATACGTTATGGCCTTCTCTTAGGCAGTTTTTAGTTGAGCATTACAATTGGTCTGAATTGCCTTTGAGTTTTGGCTCGAATGAAGGTGAAATTTCTGAGCATTTTTATGATCCAAATGATGAACAGCTCTGTCCCACTGCAAATATCAATTTTAGATCTCAAACGATAAAGTTTCATAAGGATAATAAAATATTGGTGTTTAATAATTATGTAACCGACTCATATGACTCTTCTAATTTCGAGCTTATTTCAGAAAATAAACATGAAGATGTCAAAGTTTCATCTCAAGAAAAAAAAGTAGAAATTTGTTTAAACCGTAACAATCCGAGATATAATAAATGGATTGATTTTATCGAAAAAATTGAAAAAATAGAGGAAATTAACAAAGGACCGCTATTTATTTCTAAAGAGGATTTTTTAATCGATTTTAAATCGGGCTGGAATTGGTTTTTTTCGGTTTTGAAAAACATATATCAACTACCCGATTTTTTATCTGATTTTCCAAAAAATGAAGTAAAATATAATAATTTTACTTTCGTGAGTCGATTTGATAAATTTTATGAATTTGATTATTGTAATATATATTTCGAAACGGAAAAAATTCAAGAAAATGTCAGCATTCTAATTAACCATAAATCAGTCTTATTAAGAGTTTATGAGGAAAATCTTAATTATAAAAAATGGTTTAACGATTTTAATAACTTGGCTTTATTGAAATAAAGTGAATTTGTTTAAATGATTCTTGCCTATACTACGATTACTAATAATTTTAAAATAAATACAAAATTTGGAATTCAATTAAAACAATCCCTAAGATTATGAAAATTTACTTGATGATATTTATGCAGTTAGATATCAATCTGCAGAAAATATTTTAAAGGCGTATGATGTTCCATTAAAAGTATCGGAATTGCGTATCATTTTTCATTTAATTAAGGATGTAAAGGATAATGAAGCTGATATTAAAAAAGTAAAAATTGCTCATTTTCTTGCCAGGGAAAAGCTAATGAATGCAATAAAAAATTTTTTCAATCCACCCTCTTTAGAAAATCTTAATAGAGCGCAATTGAATGAATTACTACTCGATGAATGTTTTTTACACAATCCTAATTTGTCAAGGATTAAAGAACTTGTGGATGCAGGCGCAGATATTTATTCCCTAGATGATTGGGGTTGGACTGCATTTCAAAGAGCAATTCACAGATTCAAACAAAGAGATTTGGTTGAATTTTTTATAGCAAAAGGCATTGATGTAAACTATCCATTTCCTCCTTATCAAAATGCTCCGCAAAATTATCATTTTACCTTATGGCTTCAGTCTTTGACAGTTAATTGCAAAGAGGATATGCTGTATTTACTCATCAAAAATGGGGCTAATATTCTTGATAAAGACTCATCTGGTAATACCGTTTTGCATTTATCGGCATCTTCTCAAACTATTAAAAAAGGGCTCTTTAAATATTTTGTTGAACAAGGAGTAGATGTCAATGCAAAAAATAATGATGGTAATACGGTGTTGATGAAAATGAATGAATCTTCATATGCACACAGAGATAAAAATCTCAGTATTATGAAATATATTTTGAGTGTGGGAGCAGATCCAAATATTAAAAATAATCAGCTCAAAACAGTACTCGAAGTTTCAATGGTTTATAATGCTACAGATGATCTAGTCCTCAGGCTTTTGCACAAATTTGGCGCCGACATCGATGAATTGACTTCAACAAATCAAACCCTTCTCATGCTTGCCACTGAGCTGAATTATCTAATTTGGGCAAAAACACTGATTGAATTGGGAGCTAATCAAAATATCCGGGATAAAAAAGGTCAAACTGCTTATGAATTTGCGATCTCAAAAGGTTTCCTGGAAATCGCTCGACTTATTAATGCAGAAGCTGATAGTGATTATTGCTCAAGACCGGAATATGTGCTGATACAAGAGACTAAAAACCTAATTCTGAGTGCATTGCAAAAAGGTAAAAGATGGCGTAGTTATGACAAAGAAAGTTGGCGAGAATTTTATTTCAATGGTCATACTTTTTTTCTGCATCATGGAGAGCATGGTTCTGACAATAATTTTACAAATGAATATTCTTCTGATGATGCACTTAAATATTTATACCGAAACGTTGGCTATTTCGAAAAAATAAAAACTGAACTTGAAATCTGGCAGTCTGTTTTAAACAGTTTAGCTTAGACTTTTATTAGACCTGACAAATTTTCTTAGAGTTTAATGTAATAGATGGGCAAGATAGACATTGCTAAAATTAAATTTTGCAGATCTAGAATTTTGTTGAAATTTTGTTTTTTTATTAATAGATAATCCTTATCTTTAGCAGCATATTTGTCAATATCTTCGTTTCCTATATCAAGCGTTAAAATTTCCTAACTCTAATGATAATATTATGAAAATCAAATTACTACTTTTTGCTTTGCTTATTTTGGGGTACCATACTGTAAAAGCACAATTAAGCAATACGCCGCCAATACGCTATCCTGAGATAGATGTAACCCCTCAAATGCAGGCAGCCAAGAATGCTGTAAGTTATCCAAATATAGTTTACAACATTGCAACTGTGCCTAATTGTACTACTCTCAATCCTATTTGTACAGCTCCTGGTCAGTATTACTCATTAGTTACTTCAGCTAATTCACCCGGTGCTCAACAGATAAATCCTGGCAATAATTATGCTTGTCTTGGGACAACACCAAATCCAATTTGGTATTATATGCGCATAGATCAAGCTGGTCCGATTTTACTTGAATTGAGGGCGCAATCAGATATTGATTATGCAATTTGGGGTCCTTTTCAGTCGGTGGCAGATGCAGAGGCTGCCTGTGGTCAATATACTATACCTATTCAGTGCAGCTATTCGGGATCTAATGTGGAAACACCTCAATTACAGGTAACTGTAACTGGGGAGATTTATGTTTTACTCATTACTAATTTTGCTAATATCGTTCAAACAGTAACATTAACACAGTTGTCTGGTACAGGAAGAGTTGGTTGCGATGCCTTTAGTAGCATCAGTGGTACTGCTATCAATGATTTAAATTTAAATTGTGCAGAGGATAGCTTGGAGACAGGTCTTCCGGGAATTTACATTCAATCAAGTTATGGTTATTCAGTAACAGATAGCCTTGGTAATTATAGCGTAATCGCTGATTCTGGATCGCATGTTATCTCTCAGATTATTCCTACTTATCTTCAAGCACTTGTCGATACACTTTGTGTTGGTCCATACAGTTTCAATTTTGGATACCCTGTTACCGATACCAACGATATCAATTTTTATTATGATGTGCTCGAATGTCCTTATTTGACCCTCGATGTATCGAGCAACAGGAGAAGAAGATGCTTTCAGAATTTTACCGATATCCGCTATTGTAACGAGGGATTCGCAGATGCAAGCAATGTGCAAGTTTTTGTAGAATTGCCACAGTATGTAAATTTTGTTAGTGCGAATTACCCGCATACCATTGATACTGCAGGCAATTATGTTTTCAATATTGGAAACTTAGCAATGGGTCAATGCGGTACTATTCATATTGTCGATAGTGTTTCCTGCGTTAGTGGTATTACCGGAACTGTTCAATGTATACGTGCCTGGATAACTCCTCCAAATAGCTGTGTGGAAGATAGTACTGTTGTTAATCCAAACGACCCTTGGGATCAAAGTTCTGTGCAAGTAAATGCACAGTGTGTAGCTGATTCTGTGATTCGTTTTACAATCCTTAATACTGGTGACCCAGGAAATGGAAATATGGATGGTCCAACCGAATACCGTATCTATATCGATGGTCTTTTGGTTTACACTGGTTACATTCAAATCAATGGCGGCGACAGTTCTATTATTGAAATCCCAGCTACAGGTGGCGTAGTACGTCTCGAATGCGATCAGCGTCCAAATCATCCGGGCAATTCTAATCCTAATGCAATCGTTCAAGGTTGTGGCGATACGACCACTACAGCACCTATAGATGATTGGCGGCCATTTAATGCACAGTCCCCGGACGATGCTGATGTTGCAATTGAAGAAGATTGTTTGCCAATTCTCGATAGTTATGACCCCAACGATAAGCAGGTAAGTCCTTCAGGTGCGGGAGTAAATCAGATTGTAGTGCCGGGTACTGAGCTAGACTATACCATTCGTTTTCAAAATACAGGCAATGATCTTGCTTATCGCGTAATCATTAGAGATACGCTCGAGTCTGACCTCGATATTTCTTCGCTCAGATTGGGTGTTTCTTCACACAATTACGATTTTTATCTCGAAGGTAGTACCAATCCAATTTTGGTTTTCGATTATAAAAACATCAATTTACCCGATAGCGCAAGTAATCCGCTTGGAAGTCAAGGCTTCGTGAAGTTCAAAATTTCTCCAAATCCAAATACGCCACTAGGAACCCTTGTCGAAAATCATGCTTCGATTTATTTCGATTTCAACGATCCGATTGTAACGAATACCGCTTGGGTGACTATTGATAATCCTGCTACTGGAAATCCGATCTCGGTCACTGTTATTTCTGCAGTTGAAGACAATGCTGAAAACCTCAATCCGATTGTATTTCCAAATCCGACCAATAATATCCTCAATATCAGATTGAATGATAATATCGGCAGCTGCAGACTTGCACTTTATGACCTAAATGCTCGTTTGTTGAAGTCGGAAGAGCACAATAGCGGATTTATCCAATTGAACATGTCCGACCTTCCTGCCGGTATTTATACACTTCAACTTACAAGCGACAAAGCAAGATCTGTGTTGAAAGTCATCAAACAATAAATTTTTTTTTGATAAGTTAGCAATGTCCCTCGATTTTTAAATCGGGGGATTTTTTTGTAGAATTCTTTCAAATGACTTAGAGTATTTTTTTGTTATTGTACTATATTTGTGTTTATTGTAATGATTTTTAATTTATTCAGACTTTATACGATTTTAAAATAGGTAGCGTTTATTCGCAGTCAAAAATCAAAAACTTTACATGAATTTTGAAAATAAAGTTGAGCTTGCGAAAAATGACCCTATTCTTGGACAGATCATAGAAAGGTGCCAAAACCCCGTTTTTAATTCGACCAAAAATGTATTTCACGATTTGATGAGTTGTGTTGTTGAGCAACAAATTCATTATAGAAGTACAAAAAAAATATTTTCAAAAGCAATAGAGAGGGCAGATATAGAAATTCTTACTATTGATAATTTTTATCGATTTGAAAAAGAATCCTTACCCCATTTAAATTTGGCGATGGGTAAATATGAAACTATGATGATGTTTGCTGAATATTGGAGTAATAATTCAAATGATTTCAATTCATTAACCAATGAAGAAGTTATTTCTGCATTATCTTCAATCAAAGGCATTGGGAAATGGACTATCGATATGATTTTACTTTTTACCCTGGAGCGACCAAATATTTTTCCATTCGATGATTTTCATTTAAAACAAATAATGATTGCCGTTTATAATCTTGACCCTAAGTCAAAATTAAAAGCACAAATGATAAAGATTTCTGAAAACTGGAAAGCGGAGAAGTCTTTGGCAGTATTGTTCCTCTTGGAGTGGAAAAAACAAAGGTATTCCAAGCGTAAAATAAATTTTTAATTTTTGAATTCTAGAAAAAAGAAAATCAGCTCTGAAATTTTAACTAGGTCCCAAAATAGAAAAAGAAAACTATGAATAATGATGATAGATTCCAAACTGGATTAAAGCAGTTCAGAGAAATTGATGGAGAAGCTATTGAAAAAATTATTGATGAGCTGAAAGATGTTTCTCCCGATTTGGGTAAATTCATCATTGAGTACGCTTATGGGGACATTTATTCAAGAAAAGGCCTTGATTTAAAATCGAAGGAAATAGCAATCATTGCCGCCTTAACAGCCTTGGGAAACGCTCAACCACAGTTAAAGTTCCACATAAACGCTGGCCTTAATATTGGATTGACAGAAATTGAAATCAAAGAAACTATTTTATTAATGAGTGTTTATGCCGGTTTTCCGGCTGCATTGAACGGAACAGCTGTTTTGAAAGAGGTTATCAAGGAACGAAATGACCAAGTTATTTGAATTAAAGCACAGTTGATATACCAATAACATAACATAACCCATGAATCTGCCTCCATACGATTTATTTCCGAGTTTAAGCAATGATAGAATCTTGTTAAGACAGGTCCTGACTTCTGATGTTGAAGAGATTATCGAAATTTCATTTTATGATTGTATTCAAGCAAAGACATTGCAAGAGGCGATAGAAATGCAAGGTAAAATCGATAAGGATTATTTTGAGGGTAATTCAGTTCAGTGGTGCATTGTTGACAAATCTACAAACAAAATTGTTGGGACCTGTGGATATTGTCGAGGATTTAATAAAGGAGCGGGGGAACTCGGCTGTGTTTTATTAACTCAGTACAAAAGACAAGGATTTATGAAAGCTGCCTTAGAACTAGCCATTGATTTTGGTATAAATAATATTGGATTAAAACGTATTTGGGCACTGACAACTAAGGAAAACGATAGGGCTATAAAACTTCTTAGTGGGCTTAATTTTATTAAAATTGCAGAACTGGAAGATGACTTTTCAGAATATCAGCTATTGTAAAATTTAAGCTTGCCTTTGAATTTATTGAAAATCAGACTTAATCGAATCAAACTATAATGAAATTACGAGAATTTAAAATTGGATTTTTAGTCATTTGCTCGACGGTTTTATTGACTTCTTGTCAACTTGGTCGCTTTATTTTTTACAATTTTGCAGATATAAAAGATCATAAAAAATTCCCGTCAAGGGAATTAACTTCGAGTGATGCTCCTTTTAATTTTCAGACAACAAGTTCTGGTAAATTTCCAAAGGAATTAAATGCCAAACCCTTCGATAAGTTCTTACAAGATAACAATACAGTTGCCTTTTTAATCATAAAAAACGATACCATTCATTACGAAAAATATTTCAAAGGCTATGACAAACAAAGCATTGTACCTTCCTTTTCGATGGCAAAATCTGTCACTTCAATATTGATTGGTTGTGCAATTGATGATGCTTTGATTTTATCGGTTGAGGAACCTATCACAGTTTATATTCCCGAATTGAAAGAGAATGGTTTTGACAAAGTAACAATAAAGCATCTTTTGCAAATGACTTCAGGAATAAAATTCAACGAAAGTTATGTAAATCCTTTTGGCGATGCGGCTTCATTTTACTATGGTCTTAATCTTAGAAAAGAGATTAGAAAAATGAAATTGAAAAGGGAGCCGGGTAAAAAGTTTGAGTATGTGAGTGGAAATACGCAACTTTTGGGTTTAGTTTTGGAACGTGCTTTAAATGGAAAAACAGTTAGTACTTACTTGCAGGAAAAAATCTGGACGCCACTAGGCATGGAGTACGATGCTTCCTGGAGTATTGACAAAAAAAAGAATGGATTGGAAAAAACCTTCTGTTGTTTGAACGCCTGTGCAAGAGATTTTGCTAAAATAGGACGACTTTATAAAAACAAAGGCAGCTGGAATGGTAAGCAAATTGTATCGCAAAATTGGGTCGAAGAATCAACAAAACTTGACACAACAGAGGGAAGCGCTTCTTACTATCAATATCAATGGTGGTTGCCTGTGCCGAATGAGGACTTTATGGCACAGGGAATTCTTGGTCAATTTATTTATGTGAATCCTGCAAAAGATTTAATCATCGTGAGACTAGGTAAAAATGAGGGGAAGGCTGATTGGTGGAGAATTTTTACTGCATTGGCACAGAATTATTGAGTTTTATGAAACTTTATAGATTATCCTAAAGGTGATTTTGAAGCGATAATTTAAATTTGATTACTGAATTGATAAAGGGAAATAATTTTTTAGTTAATCAACAAGCAATACACACAAAAATTATTTTATCTTACTTCTGATAATACTATTCGGATATTTATTCAGTCAAAATTATTCTTATGCTTACTTGATTAAAGAATCAAAATATTTAAGTGATTATATTCCTAAAAAGTGGATTTGTTAAAGTTAATAAAATCCTATTTTTTATTGGAAACCAACCAAATGTATAAGTTCTCCACCTTTTCTCTGGCCCAAGGAGTTTTTCTCAAAAATGCCAGGGAAGATTTTATACTTGGGTCATTTTTAAAGCAGTTGATGTTAACTTGTGAGGCCATATAGGGCAACCCGTGATTTTCAACTAGATAGCCAAGAATCATTTCAAGTGTTATACCATGTAAGGGGTTGTTTTTTTGAGGATCCATTAGTTTTGTTTATTTTGAATCGTTATTTCAGGTCTAGACAATTTCCTAAATAAAAAATCCTCAAAACTTAGCGTCTTGAGGGTTTTTGCATTAGTTGAAATAGCTAATTATTTAATATTATTTGATATCAGAAATTTTCTTCAGGAATTCTACAGCTTCTTTAGATGCCATTGTTTTTGCAAATTCAGTAGATTTTTTTCTTACTGCAGTTTCAAGTTTTAATAATTTTACAAAATTACCTTTATAGTTTTTGTCGGCATCTTTAAGAGAATCATCCATTCTTCTTGCATCTTTAACCTTCTGCATTGCCTCAACGAAGGCATTAGCATCTTTGAGTGATTCTACATCAATTTCAGGTACAATATCTGCTTTCTTTTCTTTTGGTTCTTCATTTTTTACTTCTTTGTTTTCTTCCTTTTTGTCATCAGATTTTACCTCTGCGCCACCACAGGAGAAAAAGCTTGTCATTAGTGCTGTCATCAGCATCAAATAAATTTTTTTCATGATAGATCGTTTTAAAATGTAATGTTATTTTGTTAGCAATTCAAAGGTAGTAAACATATTTTGATGTTCAATTACTTGAAAATGATTTTTTAATAAAAATTTTTGAATTTTAAATATGTAGTTTTTTAAAAAGAAAAAGGCTTGCATTTTGAGTGCAAGCCTGTAATTGGAATCTTATCAGATTTATTTCTTTACAAACTGTTTTACAGTTCTTCTGCCATTGTTTGTAACGATAACATTATAAACACCCGGTGCAAGCTGTGCAGTTGATACAGTTTTGAAATTTGTATTGACATTTTCCAAACGGATGATTTCCTGACCAAGCATATTGCTGATGTAAAGCGCCTCAATCATGTCGGCAGCAATATTCAATTCATCACTCACCGGATTTGGATAGATGTTGATGTTATTGATTTGCAAGTTTTCAGTTCCTGTAACTGGTGTAATGGAAGAACTGCAGGCTAGTAACTGATATCCAGTTGTAAATGGCGAAGAATTGTCAAATTGCGAACCAAAACCATATACATTGAAGCTGCCTGTTGGAGCTGCTTGTGAAAATAAATTGGTTGCATCGTCAATTCTAAGCTGCCAGGTTGTACTTCCATTTGTAATGTCAACATTGAAACCTGTTCCTGCGCCAGTCCATTGTGTTGCATTGGCAAGGCTTACATTGTTAATACGGATAAAACTGCCTTCATTGTTTTCAGTCAGCGCTGAAGTGATGACAGTGGGAGTAAGTGTGGGATTGCCCGAAGAAATTACGAAAATACTATCAACAAGGAATTCTGTAACACCTAGCCCCTCTGTAACAATACCCCAGATGTGCAATGAGTCACCATCAGTTACAGTGTAGCCTCTGTCAGAAGAAGAGAAGACTTTAACACCTTCATTCAAGTAATTAATAAGATAAAAATCGAGACCTGTACCTACTCTGAAATCGCTACAATGTACTACACCACGAATTTCGAAGTCAAGACCCAATGAATCGGGTGAACCGTTGGCATTGGTATTGTCGATATTGCCAATTGAAACAACAGGATATGTAGGGCGGCAAA
>JBIPOO010000239.1:0-6155 GCA_044379045.1 Saprospira sp. | reverse complement strand
TGGGACGCCACCAATACCTATTTGGACAGACTGCTGTATATCCCGCTTTACTTCATTGCTGAATTGATTGGATTCTAACATTGCTTTTATAGCAGACTCGTCCAGTCCGATCTCTTTCCCCAAATTCAACAATGTTTCGTATTCGGCAATATCTTTACCTTCAATGAAATAAGCTTTAAAAAGGCTTTCTTTTGCGGCATCGCCAAGTCCTTTACTTTTTGCCAATTGAATGAGTCGGTGGCCGTCGAAGGAACTGGCAACAACTGTTTTATCAAAATTATAATCGAGACCGGCATCTGATGCCATTTTTACTACATTGTCATGCAATGCCTTCGATTGTTCGGTGCTGATTCCCTTTCGAACAGCAAGGTACTCATATACATTTTGTTTTAAAATCTGTTTTTTGGGCATTTCAGGGTCTAGCTGATAGCTTTTCCAAACAATTTCAACATCAGCAGCATTTTCAAAAGATTTCATTGCCGATTCAAAATGTCTTTTGCCAATATAACAAAAAGGGCATACAATATCCGACCAGATTTCCACTTTCATTTTTTGGCTTTGGTTTGTGATTTCTTTGGATTTCTGAGCGTAACAATTAGCAGAGAAAATCAATAAAAAGAGCAAAATCGTTAGTTTTCTTAACATATAATTAACTATTAAACCGCAAATATAGTATATGTCGGTTAATTTAGCTAATAAAATAAAAAAATCCTTCCATTTTATTTAACGGAAGGATTAAGTATTTTATTTTGCTTACTACGCTTTTTCAGCCAAGGCAGCAATTCTTACGGCCTCAGCCACTTTGAAGGCAACCATTTCGTTCAGTGCCGGTGGAATGATCATGTCTCTGGTTGGGAATGGCATACATTCGGCAATAGCATAGGCGGCTGCCAGTTTCATTTTAGGTGTGATGCGCTTTGCACGAGCATCGAGCGCGCCGCGGAAGATGCCGGGGAAACCCAATACATTATTAACCTGATTAGGCAAATCGCTGCGGCCAGTACCTACAATTGCTGCTCCGCCTTTGTATGCTTCTTCGGGCATAATTTCGGGCGTTGGATTGGCGCAGGCAAAGATGATTGGGTCCTTGGCCATAGTTCTTACGTGTTCTGCAGTCATCATCTCGCCAACACTTACACCAATAAATACATCGGCGCCAACAATGGCATCGTATACCGTTCCTGAAACATCATTCGGATTGGAATATGTGAGTGTTGCCTTTTTTGATGAATTCATATCATCGCGCTTAGAACACAGGATACCCTTGCTATCGCAGAGGATAATTTCCTTGACAGGCACACAGGTACTGTTGTCTTCATTATCAACACAACGAAGCAGACGTGCAATAGCTACGCCTGCTGCCCCTGCCCCATTGATAACAACTTTCAGGTCACTGAGATTTTTGCCCAAAACTTTTGCAGCATTAATCAAAGCCGCCAAAACAACAATCGCTGTTCCATGCTGGTCATCATGAAAAACCGGAATACCCAAATCCTGCAGACGTTCTTCGATTTCGAAACTTCTGGGGGCGGCGATATCTTCAAGATTTATACCACCAAAAACAGGAGCTATTCTACGGATAGTTTCTACAATTTCGTCGGTGTCCTGTGTATCGAGACAAATAGGAAAGGCATTGATATGGCCGAATTGGCGAAATAACATGGCTTTTCCCTCCATTACCGGTATAGATGCCGCAGCACCGATATTCCCCAAACCAAGAACAGCAGAACCATCTGATACAATAGCGACACAGTTGCTTTTGATTGTATATTCCCAAACCTTTTCGGGATCTTTGGCAATTTCGAGGCAGGGAGCAGCAACACCGGGCGAATAAACTAATGACAAATGCTCGGAAGTGCGCACATCCATTTTGTTTCTGATGCTGATTTTGCCTTTTAGCAGCCTGTGCAGCTGCAACGATTCTGAAGAGTAATCCATTGTGTGTTTCTTATAATGCAAAGATTTGGCCTCGATTTAGTCCGCAAAAATTTAAAAAGGCTAAAGCTTTACATAGGTTAAAAAATAGAATGTTCAAATGAGTATAAAGCGCAAAATTAGATTAAAAAACTTTTAATAAGTGAAATTTAGTTTGTTTTTTTAGCATTCGGTCAATCCGCAATCATCATTTATTGTTTCGAATGCAAGCGTACTATGCTCAATACCAAACTTTTTTAATGTCAATTCCAGCTCTTTCTTCAATGGCAGCAGGGCCTCAATACTTGTTTTCTCGTCTGCTACAACAATATGGGCGGTTAAAATGTTGAGCTCACCATCTAGAGACCAGATATGCACATCGTGTACATCGACAACCTGATCATTGGACTGAAGCGCTTGTACCACCTTTTCAATCTTAATTCCTGATGGAATTGCCTGCAAAAATATTTTTAAGGAAAACCTGAGATTTTTGTAAACATTAAAAAGAATGTATGTTGCAATCACAATAGAAAGGAATGGATCCAGGAAATACCAACCCAAAAGCCAAATTCCCAAACTGCCTATCAGTACGGCAACCCAACCCATTACATCCTCCATATGATGAAGCATTATGGCTCTCGTATTAATAGATTTTGAGCCGCTGAGTCTTAACATTACAGCCCCATTCACAATTACCCCCAGACAGGCAAGCAGCAGCATACCCAAACCATGAACCTCCTGCGGAGCTTGTAGTCGCTGAATAGCCGAAATGATAATAAAAACAGACCCGATAACTAAAACCAGCGAGGTGATGATTGCACCCAGTACTGAAAACCTTTTGTAACCATAGGAATAGTTTTTATCCCTGCCTCTTATCGAGAGCAACTGCAATCCCCACGCAAATGCAATGGTTAGACTATCGCCAAAATCATGCAGCGCATCTGATAAAATTGCAACGCTGTTTGTCCATAATCCGCCAGCTATTTCTATAATCACAAAGGCTATATTCAAGAAAAAGGCAATCCCCAAATTCTTAGAATCCCCATGATGATGATGCCCATGATGATGATGTCCGTGATGATGATGCTCATGATGATGATGCTCATGATTCGGATCCAGGTGGTTGTGGTGCTCGTGGTGATCGTGTTCGCTCATTATCAGATTGTCAGATTGTCAATATCGTCTGTCGGACGAAGTCAGCTATATCAAGTATTGTTTATCTGGAAAGATAGTTCCCTAAACGTAATAAAAAGGCATTTTCAATCCGATAACTATAGGATTTTCAAATTAAGTCCTATCTTCCAACATGTACCAACAATATAGAAATGTCACTTGGCGAAACACCGCTGATGCGGCTGGCCTGCCCGATGGTAGCAGGTTTCATTCTATTCAGTTTTTCTCTGGCTTCCAGGGAAAGCCCTTGAATTAGTGCGTAGTCGAAACTGTCGAGCAGTTTTACCGATTCAAGCCTTTTCATTTTATCGGCCATTTCCTGTTCTTTTTCGATGTAACCAGCATATTTGGCATTTATCTCTGCATATTCTACAAATTCGGGATCAAATTGAGCGATAAAATCTCTAAGTCTGGGTAGTACGGCTGCCAGTCCGACGATACTTACATCTGGGCGCAGCAGCACTTTGATGAGCTTCATTTTTTGCGGCATTGGTGTCGATCCCAATGAAACAAGATATTGTTCAACCTCAGCGGGTTCTACGCTGTAATTTTCGAAAAACTGTCTGATTTCAGCATCAGCTTTTTTCTTGGCTTCAACCCGCAGCATTCTTTCATCTACGTTGATTCCGATGGATGCCGCCAATGGACTGAGTCTGATGTCGGCATTATCCTGACGTAATAGAATCCGGTATTCGGCCCTGGAGGTGAACATACGGTAAGGCTCATTCGTGCCCTTATTGATCAGGTCGTCGATGAGTACGCCAATGTAGGAATCGGAGCGTTGCATCACAAAACCATCCTGTTCATTTATCGCCAGATGCGCATTGATGCCGGCCATCATACCCTGACAGGCAGCTTCCTCATATCCTGTGGTGCCGTTTATCTGTCCTGCAAAAAATAGATTTCTGACGAGACGGGTTTCAAGCGTCATTTTCAGCTGTGTTGGCGGAAAAAAGTCGTATTCAATAGCATAGCCCGGGCGGAACATTCTGGCATTTTCGAAGCCAGGAATCATTTTCAGGGCTTTGAATTGTACATCCTCGGGCAGAGATGAAGAGAAACCGTTTAAATAGACCTCGCAGGTGTTCCAACCCTCGGGTTCCACAAAAAGCTGATGACGGTCCTTGTCGGAAAAGCGGTTGATTTTGTCTTCAATAGAAGGGCAGTATCTAGGCCCCAATCCCTGAATTCGCCCAGTAAACATGGGCGATTTGTCGAAACCGGTTTTAAGGATTTCATGTACTTTTTCATTGGTATATGTGATGTGACAGGGGCGTTGTTCCAACAGTTTTGGCGTATCGGTATAAGAAAATTTACCAGCAGGATCTTCACCGGGTTGCACTTCCATGATATCCCAGTTGATGGTACGCCCATCGATACGAGGTGGTGTGCCCGTTTTCATTCGGTTCGATTCAAATCCCAACTCAACCAGCTGCTCGGTGATGCCTTTGGCCGCACTTTCTCCTGCTCGTCCACCTCCTAAGCGTTTTTCGCCAATATGTATGAGCCCGTTCAAAAAGGTACCATTTGTCAAAACCACCGATTTTCCGGGAATCTCCAGACCGAGTGAAGTGATTACCCCTTTCACAGCGCCATCTTTGATGATGAGGCCTCCAATCATTTCCTGCCAGAAATCCACATTGGGATTTTCTTCCAACATCATGCGCCATTTCTCGGCAAAGCGCATACGGTCGCTTTGTGCACGGGGGCTCCACATGGCAGGACCTTTGGAACGGTTGAGCATACGGAACTGAATCATGGTATGATCGGTCACTATGCCCGAGTAGCCGCCCATGGCATCGATTTCGCGCACAATCTGCCCCTTGGCAACACCGCCCATAGCAGGATTGCAAGACATTTTGGCGATGGTTTCCATATTCATGGTCACCAGCAGTACTTTCGAGCCCATATTGGCTGCGGCAACGGCTGCCTCGCAACCTGCGTGACCTGCGCCGACCACAATTACATCATATTCCGGAAAAAGCGACATATTCTTTGAATGTATAGTTCAGTGTTGAATTGAATTGCAAATATACAAGTTTGTTTAGACAGCTTCTAATTAAAGCTATTAATTATGAAGTTCGAACGCCATTAGATTGCAAAATGATATTGATTTTAAATAGTTGACGCTGATATCACAACTTTTTTTGCGTTACTGACTTTTTTAACGTTCCACCCTCGCTAAAAAAAATGAAAAAATATTATCAATCCGTTAAGATTGCTATATTTGCGCTTCAATCAAATTAAGATAAAAATGGACTTTCAAGACATTGTTTCCCACTGTAAAGAATATGGTTTTATATACCAGTCGAGCGAAATTTACGGATCACTCAGCGCGGTTTACGATTACGGACCCTATGGCGTACAGCTAAAAAACAACATCAAGGAATATTGGTGGCGGGCCATGGTTCAGGCGCATGAAAATATCGTGGGTCTGGATTCATCTATTTTCATGCATCCACAGGTTTGGGTAGCTTCGGGTCACGTAGCTGCATTCAACGACCCAATGATTGATAATAAAGATTCGAAAAAAAGATACCGTGCCGATCACCTCATTGAGGAATTTTATGTTGGAAAGCAGGAATCGAAAATCGAAAAAGAGGTCGAAAAAGCAAAAAAACGCTTTGGAGAGGCTTTTGATGAGGCGCAATTCCGAAGTACGAATCCACGAGTGCTCGAAGCTCAGGTAAAAATAGACGAGGCTTTACGCCGAATGAACGAGGTGATGAACAACAATGACCTCGAAGCCTTCAAAGCTTTAATTGATGAACTTGAAATTGTCTGCCCCGTGAGCGGAACCCGCAATTGGACTGAGGTTCGTCAATTCAATCTCATGTTTTCCACACAGGGTGGCGGTTCGGTTGGTGACGATGTCTTATACCTTCGTCCAGAAACGGCCCAGGGTATTTTTGTCAACTTTTTGAATGTAGTGAATACCTCGCGTCAGAAAATTCCATTTGGAATTGCACAGATTGGCAAGGCCTTCCGCAATGAAATAGTAGCCCGTCAGTTCATTTTCCGCATGCGCGAATTCGAACAGATGGAAATGCAGTTTTTTGTACGCCCTG
>JBIPOO010000048.1:0-20203 GCA_044379045.1 Saprospira sp. | reverse complement strand
GCTCGATTATGCAAAAAAATACAATATCGATCCGCCCTTGATTTTACCATGTTTGAAATTGTTGAACCAGGCAGGTTATGTCGAATTCAGCGAAGCTGTGTTTCAGCCCTCAAGCATTCGTTTTCTGGTCGACAACACAAGTCTTTATGACTATTACCTTCGGAATCCTAAAATGGAAAAACTGATTAAGCTAATATTACGCAGTAGTCAGGGTGCTTTCAATCACGATGTGAACATCAGAGAAGATCAGCTTTCAAAAACTTTAAATCTGCCCCTGAAAGTAATTGGAGAAATGCTGTCAAAGCTACATCTGGAAAATATAGTGCATTACCGTCCCCAAAGTGAATTGCCTTTAATTACCTACATACTTGAAAGACAGGACGCCGATCAGCTGATTTTCGACAAACAAAAATATGATTTCCTAAAAAAAAGGGCGAAATACCGAATGGAAAAATCGCTCCATTATGCAGAAACAACCGATTGTCGCAGTCGAATGCTTTTGGATTATTTTGATGAAAAAAATGCAAAAAAATGCGGCAAATGTGATGTATGTACTGGCAGATACGAGGAAGCAAGCCCGGAGGAAAGAACAGAACTAATCAAACAATTAAAAGCTATTTTAAGTAACCAACCTCAAACATCGAGGCAAATTATTAATCAGTTTTCTTCCAATAAAAATAACAAGGTCATAAAAATACTTGATTTTTTAATAGATAATGAATATGTTATAAAAAAAGAAAATAATATTTTATTTTGGAACTCTAAGTAAACATTTCAATCAAAGAACATGAAAATTTACAGCGCCTTCAATTACTTTAAAATTTTACTTTTCAGTACGATTAGTCTGAATTGTTTTGGGTTTCAGACAAATTGCACAGGTATAGACTGGAATAAAAAAATTGACAGCCTCAGACATTCCATGGATGTGGAATTGCCTGAAGAAGATAAGCTGTTAAATACCTTAAAATATGCTGAAGATTGTTTTAATTCCGCAAAAGACCAAAAATCTGCACTTTACTGCAAAGTGGTTGAAATTGATTATTATAGTCGATCGGGGGAAGCTCAGCTTTGTATCGACAAAATTAAAGCATATCGATTTGACAAAGAACTGGATAACTTAAGCAAAAAATACCCCGAAATCGCTGCTGATGTTTGCTATGTCTGGGCCTTTGCAAAACAGGAACTTGGAGAATTGGACACTGCTGCCATCCTTTTCGATCTTTCAATCAAATATTTCCAAGAAGCTAAGGATTTTGAAGGTTATGCCGATGCTTGTTTGTCGGCAGCTGAACTGTCTTACCGCAATAACGATTATTTTTATAAAACCAAAAAATATTTCAGAATGGCTGAGGAGGCAGCTGCAAAGCATCTACCTCCCGATGATTATATTTACCGTTATTTATATCAGGTAGCCTCTGCTATATTTTATGAGGAGGCAGAACTTGAAAAGGCTATTGAATATGGTGAAAAAGGATTGAACAAAGAGCTGAATTTCAAAAAACCTTCTCGTGAAATGCTTGGCATTTATTATTCGCAGTTATCTTCATTTCACAGCGAAGAATTGGATAATAACCAAGCGCTTATATATGCTTTGGCTTCCCTTCCCTACTATGAAGATGCTAATATTTACCATAGGATAGAACTACAAAGTAACATTTATAACATATATTTTCAATTAGACAGAAAAAAAGAGGCAATGCAGCATTTTAATGCCTGCAAAGAACTGATTACAAAAGCCGGTTGGAAACCTCAGGAAGAGAAAAATGCCGGTCAATATTCATACAAAGCAATGTCTTCATATTTTCTAAACGACAAAAAACCAGACAGTCTTATTGCCTACCTTATGCCTATTTTGCCTGATATTGAAAAATATAATTTAAATGTTGTAGATGCTTTTCAGTTTTTGGGCAATGCATATGAAATGAAAGAGGATTTTAAAAAAGCTGAATTTTATTACAAAAAAAATATTGAAGAAAAAAGAAAAAAATATGGCAATGATGTGGGCAGTCTTGCCAATAATTTTTTGTTTCTGATTGATTTATATGCCAGAAATAAGAATTGGGATGCCTGTCTTGTTACGCTCGATTCTGTTTTTCATCTTTTAGCTGTTCCAAAGAACAACAATGATATTAAATTTGAAGAGATTGGCCATCATAAAACACTGATTAACGCATTTGCGCTAAGGGGAAATGCATATCTTGCTAAAGGAATGTACCGCGAGGCACAAAGAGATTATGAAACATCTATAGGCCTGCTGAATTATCTCACAAAAAATTATTCATCCGACGCCTCAAAAAAGTTTAGTCTCGAAAAACTAAGGCCTATTTATGAATCGGCCGCTTTGGCTACTTATCATTTGCAGTTAAATGAAAACGAAAAAGCAGGAAAATCAAAATGGAGTGAACTTATATTCAGCTATGCCGAAAACAGCAAAGCGTCTTTATTGAATGAAAACTTACTGAAGTACAATCCAAATTATCAAAAATCGATAGGTATTCCGGAAAGTGAATTTTATGAACAAGAAAAAATTACGGCAAGAATTGATGAGTTAAGAGAACTCATACACAGTGCCCAACAAAAAAACGATGATTCACAAGTAACCGCTTATCAAAAAGAAATTTTGCAGGAACAGCGAAAGCTCGAAACCTTCGATAATAATCTAAGAAAAAAATATCCCGACTATAAATCAAAAAAAGAACTGTTTAAACAGTCTGTGACTTTAAATCAAGTAAAAAAATCATTAACTGCCGATGAATTGGTTTTGGAATACTTTATTGCCGACAGCCTGGCCTATGTTTTTTTTATAAGCAAAGACAGTACAGATCTTAAAATTATTGAAAATCACTCACTCTTTGAATTTCGCAACAATATCATACTATTGAGGAAATTATTGACAGATCTGGATTATTGCAGGGCAAATCCTTTGGTTTCTTTCGAAAGTTTTCAGCAAATTGCTCATGAAATTTTTAAACAATATGTCGATCATCCATTTCTCAAAGAAAAAAGCAATTTGATTATAGTTCCTGACAGGGAATTCAATTATATCCCTTTCGAAATACTTTTGAGCAGTAGCAGTAATTTTAAAAATCAAGCTTACGATTCGTTGCCTTATCTCATCAAAACTCACAATATTAGATATGAATACTCATCGACGATAATGGTGAATAATGGTAGAAAAAACAAAATATCCGGAAACGGAAGGGTTGCAGGTTTTGCCCCAAATTATCAAAAAAATTTCAAGTACGACAGTATTGCTCAGGATGCTAAACTGATCCGCACTCCCAAGGAATTGCAACTTCATCAAAATCTTAACAATCTTGAAGGCGCCAAAAAAGAAATTCAGCTATTGAAAAATAGTACAAAAGGAGATTTTTTTATTGGTCTGGATGCCTCGGAAAAGAATTTCAAAAAGCTCAATAAAAAAGCTTTTTCAGTCCTACACCTTGCCATGCATGGCATAGTGGATACCGACAAACCTGGTTTGTCTTCATTGGTATTTACTGAGAATCTCGACCGTCAAGAGGACAACCTCCTCTATTCATACGAAATCAACTCGCTTGATTTCAGTAAAGTCGAGTTGGTAGTTTTGAGTGCCTGTCAGACTGGTTTCGGGAAATATGAGCTTGGCGAAGGTGTTGTTAGCATTGGCAGAAGTTTTATGCAGGCAGGTGTCTCGAGCCTGGTTTCTACACTTTGGGAACTCAATGATAATTCAACAATGGAAATCATGAAACTTTTTTATCAAAATCTTGCTAAAGGTTTACCAAAGGACCAGGCACTCAGGAAAGCCAAATTACAATATATACAAACGCATCCAGGAATTGGCGCACATCCTTTTTTATGGGCAGGTTTAGTTCAATACGGAGATTCAAGTCCAATAAAAATGAAAGGTTCGTCTTTTGTTGAAATTATAATTTTTTCACTTTTAGGAGTTACAGCAATTCTGATTGCTGCACTATGGTTTTACAGAAGAAAAAAATGGAAAAGTCAGCATGTATGATTTTACAAAAACCTGTAATACTCGGAACTCACCCATTCAAAATCTTTGTGGAGGGGTAATTTATTTATAACTGCTTCTATTACTTCGCTTGGTGGTTGAATGGCCTTTCGGCTTTGCATATCAATCCAGGTTCCGTCAATAATAACTTTAGCCGCAGTTTTTCCATTTTCTTTCGAAATATTTTGAACAATTGTATACCTGCTGTAATCCTCAGTAGATTTTAAAAGTTCGACACTGATAATAATTTTCTCGTGCATGTGCAGTTCTCTCACATAGGTACTTTGCTCGCGCAGCAATACAGCACCCAAACCCATTTGCGCCAATTTTGTAAGCGGATAACCCATTTCGTTGAAAAAACTGATGCGAGCATGCGCTGCGTATTGGCTATAACTTGTGTGTCGCATATGCTGATTAGGGTCCATATCTGCCCAAATAACCTCTACTTCTTTTTTGTAAGACATAAATCGTAATTTTATGCAAAGCTATTTTTTTAGTTTGATAATTTAAAATTAAGCTTTTTTAAAGGCCTGTATTTGACAAAAATGATATGTACATGACAAGTTAACTAATAGAAGTAATCCATTGTGTGCTGGTGATATTTATCAACATACACCATTTTATTTTTTTATGATGACCCAAAGCTCTAAATTTGTCTTAAATTCAAATTTTAAAAATAATCTATATGAAAAAATATCTAAAATGGTCAGCAATCGCTCTACTGATGCTCTTGTTGGTCTTACAGTTTTTCCAGATAAACAAAACCAATCCGGAAATAAAACCAGGTGAGGATTTTCTTGTCATTAACAAAACTGAAGCTTCGACCGCAAAACTCCTCAAAGATGCCTGTTACGATTGCCACAGTCACGAAACCAAATATCCCTGGTACACCAATGTGGTACCCCTATCCTGGTGGATAAAAAAACATATCGTAAAGGGGCGAGAAGAGCTCAATTTTTCAACCTGGGCAACATACACTGCGAAAAAAGCCGATCACAAACTCGAAGAATCGATTGAGATGCTCGAAGAGAAAAAAATGCCATTAAAATCATATGTGATTGCACATAGCGAAGCTAAACTAAGTGCAGATCAGATAAAACAATTGAGTGACTATTTCCGCAGTCAGCGAAAAACAGGTACTGAAAATGGGAACAAAGAAAAAAGCGAGGAAGAAGACGAAGATTAGTATTTTTATCATTGTAAACATATCAAAAGGGGCTACGGTTAAAAATAACCACAACCCCTTTTAGCTTTTCATGACAAATTCAAGTTCTATTCATAAACCTCAAATACCTCTGAATCGAGCATAAATCTAACATTTTTACCAAGTGCAAGAAAATCGTTTGCTCCTTCCTTCTGCATCAGTTTGAAATACGCTTCAGAATTAAACTTTACACGATTGGTTTTCAGGTTATTGTTTTCAGCTGCATTGAGTGCTATATTAGCATCCAGCCAGTTGTTATTGTTCTGATAGACAGCTCTGCCCCTAACATTGCTGATTGACTCACCCAGATTGCGACTTTCGCCAGCTTTGTCTTTGTATACGAGTCGCTCCTCCCCTTGTTTAGCAGCACCGACATTCTCAGCTCTGTTCATTTCCTGCATTTCTTTGCTGGCCTGAACTCCGGCTTTTCCGCTCTTACTTGCATCTGATTTTGAATTGATGGTTACCTCTACCTCATCGAGCTGCAAATCTCTTTGAATCTGCGGTGCATTCAGCGCTCTGGGACGCAGCAGCTGGTCATCTGTTCTGACGCGATTGTTATTGGCTGCTATTGCCTCGTCTTCCAAAATCAAATAACTAGTATAGGGCGTAATAATTCCATGTTTCTTTGCAAGGCGAACTACTTCATCGACCAATTCTTTATTTTCTCCATGTAAGCGGATTTGATCCAAAAGATAGCCAACCGCCCTTGATGCCCAAAGACTTGGAATAAAGTTATGGCGAGTCTGTTCCTTTTCGAAATTGAGTTCATAAGTATATTTCACTTCCTGACCATTAACTTTACCACTCAGCGTAAGAACCGATTTACCACTTCCATCATAGCGTCCCATCAGACTTAGGGTTCCACCTTTGAATATATCAGGCAATTCCTTGTGGTATACATCTGTGATTTGAATAGACTTGTCAAAACTAATTTTAACATCCGTCAAAACTGGAGATGATGCTTTTTCAAAAAAATCGGAGACCTTTATTTCGATATCTTCGTCTTCCAAAACATAGCTGCGTTGTCCACGAGTCATTTCGGTCATTTTATCGAGTAGGTGCGTATTCAGATCGGTTCCAATGCCAAAGGTAAAAATGCGTACATTGTTTTTATTAACTTCTTTAATCTTCTTCAACAAAGCCTCCTCCTGAGTTTCACCAATAGTAGGTTTTCCATCGGTCATAAAGATAATAAAGAATGGACGCTCAGATTTGTTTTTCTGCGATGCTAAAGCCAATTGCATTGCTTCGTCGATATTGGTACCGCCAATTGCTTTTAGCGCATCAATTCTTTCCATTGCCTTCTTTTTATTTTCAGCGTTAAAATCGCTTACTTCTCCAAAAAGCGGACTCGCCTCAGTAGAGAATGGTATCAATTCGAAACGGTCGCCCTGATTTAGATTTTCGATACAGAATTTCAAAGCTTTTTTAGCCTGATCCATTTTTTTATCAGACATCGAGCCAGATTTGTCCATGACAAAGACAATATCTTTTTGCACTATTTCTTTAACTTCGCCCATTCCCGGGCTAATATTCAGAAAGAAATATCCGTCCTCCTTAGCTTCTTTATAGTTCAACATCGAAAATCCAAATTTTGAATTGTCCATATTGTAATATAATTCAAAATCGCGGTCGGGACGAACATTTTTCATTTCAAAACCAACAGTTGCGTTTTTATCGTCTTTTCGAATGATTTCAGCTTCGTGCGAAGGACAGTAGACAGTTTTAATTTTGGAACTACCTTCCACAATCACACGCATACTTAGATTGTTCAAAGGTTTTGCTGAATATTTTGAAGTATTGAGCGGAAAACTGTACGAAATAGTGCCGTTATCGCGCTGCAGCGTTTCTGAATAGGTAAGCTGTATGCGTTGTTCCGAATTAGGCTCAATCGGAAAAATGCGCACACGGAACATACCTCTGTTATAATATTCGAGCAGTGCAGGGTCTTGTGCTTTTCTTACAATCTGTTCATAAATCTGACGTGCTTTGTCAGCATCAAGTAATTCAGCTTCCTGCATTTTGCCATTAATATTCATGGTGAATTTTGAAATAACAACATCTTTGGGCACAGGAAACAAAAAATAAGCTTCGAGTCGGCGACCTGTTGGATTAAAAAAAACCTGGTCAATAGTTGTTGTTGCAGTTTGATCGAATATCCTTGCTTCGATTTTTGTCGATCTTGATTCGAGCGGAAAGAGTGCAGGATTTACCTGACCTGGTCTTAACTGAATATTATTTGGATTTGAATGAGCATCGGGCATCACAATGAGAAAGCCACCGGCAAAAATTTTGACATTCAGCAGGAAAATGAGCATTACTAAGCTCGTCGATTTAATAAAATTCATAGCTGTATTATTTACTGAAAAATTGGTTGATACCTATTAAGATGCAGGATTATTATTTCTGGTGTGCAGCATTGTTAAGTTGGGTCATTTTTTTTTCTTTTTCAATTTTATAATTTTGTACTATCAACATGCGCATTTTTATAAAATATTGTAATACAAATACATGAGAAATTATATTTTAATTTTGGCGCTATTTACAAATGTTCAGATTTATGCACAAAAAATAAAACTGGATGGCAATCGACTTTATGTTGATAGTGAATATTGGGGTTATCTAACAGAAAAATGGACAAAAAGCGGGCACAGTACCTTTGTTTTTACTGGAGTTGATGGTAAAAAATGGATGGAAGCGCAATTTGAGATAAAAAAATCCGGCGATTCTACAATTGGTCTTTACAAGATTAGTTTTTATCCTCAATACCGTATTGTCTATTATAAGGAAGGGATGGAACTTAAAAATAGCCTTTGTGCGCAATTGGTAAAATCGGGAGCATTTACAAAAACAGGTACCTATGACAGGGGGATTGAGAAGTTTGAACGTAATTTTGGAACAATTATCCCTGAAAAAACAAGCGATAAAATTCCAAATGCAAATTATCAAGTCAGCATTGTTGAACGAGATCGAAAGGCCCCACTTTTTGTATCCAATGGGCAAATCATTCAGGATTTCAAACAAATAGGAACTTATAAAGAAACAATAATCGCAAGAAATGACAGCAATCTCATTCAGGTATTTATTCATGATAGCAACGATGTTGAAATAGCTAAAGCCGAATTCGAGCATCAAAATGCAGAAACTGCTATTTTGAAAATTCACCAATACAAAGAGATTTTGACCATCAATTTAAATCGAGGGACTTCTGAAATGAAAATTCAAGAAATTGTACTTCAGTTGATTTATCTGAAGAAGATTTGAAATATATAACTTAATGACCGATCTAATTTCTACACATTAAAAAAGCACCGAAGGAAAACCAACGGTGCTTTAATATTTTTAGAAGGATTGCTTATTTCACAGCAGAAACAATTGCTTTGAAAGCAGCAGGTTCGTTCATAGCAAGATCTGCAAGTGCTTTGCGGTTGAGTTCCACATTGCTTTGCGAGAGCAGGTGCATAAAACGAGAGTAGCTGAGGCCGTGCTCGCGAACAGCAGCATTGATACGCTGAATCCACAAAGCGCGGTATTGGCGTTTTTTCTGCTTGCGACCAATAAAAGCATACTGCAAACCTTTCTCTACGGTGTGTTTTGCAGCTGTTAATACTTTGGAGCGGGCACCAAAGTAGCCTTTGGCCATTTTCAAAACTTTTTTCCTTCTTCTTCTTGATGCTACGGAATTTACCGAACGTGGCATAGTAAGTAAAATTAAATGGTTAAATAATGATCGGTTGGGGTGCAGGTGAGAAGATTGGACCCACAGCTTTTCCACAGTACCGACTGTCTCATTTTGTTAAAATCTAAAATTAGATGTTCAACATTGTTTTGACGCGTTTAGAATCGCCAGGAGCACAAGTTTGGGTTTGACCAAGACGCAATTTGCGTTTTTTCGACTTTTTAGTCAAAATGTGACGTTTGCCACTGCAATCACGCATGATTTTACCTGTACCTGAAACTTTGAAGCGTTTTTTGGCGCCTGAGTGTGTTTTTACTTTAGGCATGATAAAATTTTTAGCTGTTTTTAAAAAGCGACTGCAAAGATATGCTTTCTTTTCTTTTATTTAAATATTTTTCAAAAAATAAAAAATGCAATTCACCTTTTTGAGATGAATTGCATTTTTGTGTGTTTTCTACCTTAGGCTGAAAAAGAAGTACCGCAACCGCAGGTACTTTCAGCATTAGGATTATTGAAAGTAAAGCCTCTGTTGCCAAGACCATCCTGAAAATCGATTTGCATACCAATAAGATATATAGCATGAGCTCGATTCATGTAGACATTGATACCGTTGATAACATAAAGGTCGTCACCTTCTTTAAAAGTATCGAAACCTAGTATGTAGGAAAATCCGGCGCAACCACCACCTTTTACACCAACCCTAAGGCCGTGCTCTTCGGTCAGCTTTTCGGTTTCCATGATTTTATATAGTTGCTTAACAGCTCCTTCTGTAAGTTGCAGCGGAGCGTCTAACTTGATATTTTCTTTCAGTTCCTGCATTTTATAACTAATTTAAGTTTCTGGACACAAAAATAATACTTTTTTGTAATTATACTCAATCTAAATAACTGTTTGCATACAATAAAAGTTTTCAAACAGCGTAAAATTTGAAATTGGTCATAAAAATTTGAAATATGCAAAAGAGGCCTTTATCTTTGCGTCATTAAAAACAACAATGCTATGTGGACAGACATTCTTCAAATTGGCTTACCTTCCTTATTTCTTTTTCTCACAACTTTCTTTTTGGTCAGAGGTTTTCTCAGAAATCAAAATCAGTCACTCAGCGCTTTTCTGATGAAAGAAGCCGAATACAGAAAAGTTGAATCAGAAAGAAGAACCATTGAACTCTCCAAGTCAAATAAAGTTATTACCATGCCCCTACGCATGCAGGCCTATGAGCGCATGACGCTTTTCTGTACACGTCTGGAAATTACCAATATGCTCCGGAGATCTACTGCACTCGACCTCAGCGCAAAACAGCTCAGCATGGACCTGCTTTTTACTGTAGATGAAGAATATTCACACAATATTGCCCAGCAACTGTATATGTCGGATGAACTTTGGCAAATCATACAGCTGGCAAAACTCGAAACTGCGAACATTCTTAAAAATGCTCGAAAATCTGCTGAAGAAAAACATGGTAACGAGGCTACTGCCAACCAATACATCGATATCCTTGCGGCTTATCTTGGCGAAAACCCTCAATTGGGTTATGTTCAGGCGCTATCAGCTATCAAAAAAGAAGTAGCGCTACTTTTCTGATTCAAATTTAATATTTGATTTTTGTGGCAGAATACTTTTTTTACGATTTATGATTTAACTTTGTAACACCTCCTATTAGGGAGGTGTTTTTTTAAATCCTAAAAGATGATTTTGAGGTTTTTTTACCTGATGCTACTGTTCTGTTTCAGTTCCTGTACCTATATATATTATACTGGTACAAAATCTGAATTTTACAGCACTGAACTTTTTCAGGACAAAAATGCCTTGATTGACTCAACAGCAATGCCCTATCGTCAAAAAGTTGAGCAGGAAATGAATGTTAATATAGGCTCGGTTGAAGCAGTTCTAAAAAAAGAGCAACCCGAATCGAACCTGGGAAATTGGGCCTGCGATGCCGTATTGGAACAAACCGAACTTTATACAGGCAAAGAGATTGATTTTGCCGTTTTGAATTATGGTGGCTTGAGAATCGGATCTATTGCTGCAGGAAACATCAGCAAAGGAAAAATTTTTGAACTGATGCCCTTCGATAACAGTTTGGTTATAGTGGAGCTGAGTGGACAAGAGCTTCCTTTACTTTTCAGGCATATGATCACAAAAGGTGGTTGGCCAATATCATCCAATTTAAAACTTGTTGGCGATAAAGAAGGAAATATTAAATCTGTCAGCATAAAAGGTCTGACATTCATTGATCCTGATAAAATTTACCGCATAGCCACAATCGATTATCTGGCAAACGGGGGCGATAACTGCAGTTTTTTTATTGGTAAAAATCAAATAGAGACTGCTGTCTTTCTAAGAGATGCCATGATTGAAAATATTGAAAAAAAACATAAGTCAGGCCAAAAAATCAATGCATCGAAAGATGGCCGTTTCCTGATTGAATAAAAACATCGCGCGTGGACAGAAGAAAATTTATAAAGTATGGCAGTTTAGCAAGTGGTAGTCTTTTGCTCCCTACTGGTCTGGATGTAATTTTCGAGCCGGATGAAAAAACATATAAGTTGACAATTCTTCATACCAATGACGTACACAGCAGAATTGACCCCTTCCCTATGGATGGCAGCAGCAATCAGGGCAAAGGCGGAGCTGCAAAACGTATGGCTATCATTTCAAAAATTAGGGCTGAAGAAAAAAATGTACTCTTACTCGATGCAGGAGACATGTTTCAGGGAACAGCATATTTTAATTTTTTCAAAGGTGAGCTGGAAATAAAACTGATGTCACAAATGGGTTATGATGCTGCCACTTTGGGCAATCACGATTTTGATGGCGGCATTGAAAACCTGAGGGATCAACTGAAGTCCTTTGCTAATTTTCCTATTATCAATGCAAATTACCAATTTGACGATACAGCCATGAAAGGCATGACAATTCCTTATAAAATCATCAGGAAAGGCCCACTTAAAATAGGGATTACAGGCGTCGGTATCGAACTGAATGGTTTGGTCCCAAAGAAACTCTGTGGTAATACTTTATATCAGAATCCTTTGGAATCGGCCGAAAAGTATGCAAAGATACTCAAGCAGGATTTTAATTGCGATTATGTAATTTGCCTTTCACATTTGGGTTACTCCTATAAAACAGATCAGATATCGGATATAAAACTGGCTGCTGCAAGCACTCATATAGACTTAATTATAGGAGGACATACACATACTTTTCTCGACAAACCTACAGCAGTTAAAAATATTACAGGCCGTGAAGTTTTAGTAACACAGGCTGGCTGGGCAGGTATGATTTTGGGACGAATAGATGTGTATTTTGAAAGAGGGAGCCGAAAAAAATCTGTATCGTCCAACCACATTGAAATAGGGACTTAAATCAAAAACGGACAAAGCCCATTCCTCAAAAACTTTAGCCAATCTTTTTAATAAAACAATTTTTTTCTTTAATTTTTTGTGTTGAAATTCGCTTAACACTTAACAAAATTGACACTGTAATGTGATGACTAAAATCACATAAAACACATAGTCAATAAGTTAATACTTACAGCTACACTTACAAATAGAAAGACTATCGGCAGAGGTTTAAAAAAACTCTTTCCGTGAAGATATTTTTAAATATGAACAGTACCCACATTGAAATTTGGCAGAATTGTCTATCCATTATAAAGGATCATATTGACGAAACTGCATTTAAAACTTGGTTCGAACCTATCATTCCAAGATCTTTTGAACAAGATACGCTTACGATCCAGGTTCCAAACCGTTATTTTTACGAATGGCTTGAGGACAAATATATCCAGGTATTACAGATTGCACTTTTGAAAGAAATCGGTAATAGCGCAAAGCTCAAATATTCAATTTCTAAAGAACCGGTTCAGCAAAAAATCCAGCAAAATCCGGTAAAAGAAACTGTCAAACAGGCGGTACAAAGCAGTCAAAAAATTATTGAACAGGGAATCAATCCTTTTTCAATACCTGGTATTCAAAAAATAAAGATTGAATCGAATCTCAACCCTTATAATACTTTTGAAAATTACATTGAGGGTGATTGCAATCGACTTGCCAGAGCTGCAGGCGTAGCTGTTGCAAAAAAGCCAGGGAGCACTTCCTTCAATCCACTTATGCTTTTTGGTAATACGGGTTTAGGGAAAACACATTTGGCGCAGGCTATTGGCAACGAGGTACTGCGCACTCAACCCGACAAGGTTGTACTTTATGTTTCTTCCGATCATTTTTACAATCAATTTATAAATGCCCTTGCCAACAATGCAGCGTCACAGTTTACAAGCTATCATCAAAACGTTGACGTGTTAATTGTTGATGACATTCAATTTTTTATTGGCAAACATCAGACTCAAGATATTTTCTTCAATATATTCAACTATCTGCATATGCAGAACAAGCAGTTGATTTTCACATGTGACCGTCCGCCAAAAGATTTGTCGGGCATGCAGGAAAGATTAATTTCGAGGTTTAAATGGGGACTATCGGCTGATTTACAGGTACCATCTCTGGAAACACGAATGGCTATCATACAACAGAAGATGAGCAAAGATGGCATTGAGCTACCACATAATGTCACTGAATACCTCTCCTACTCTGTAAGAAGCAATATCAGAGAACTGGAAGGTGTACTGATTTCTCTAATAGCTGAAGCTGCACTTAATCAACGCGAAATTGATATGGACCTAGCGAAAGAAGTCATCAGTAAATTTGTTGACCATGTATCTAATGAAATATCCATCGAATTTATTCAGAAAATAGTTGCTTCGCACTACAATATACCGGTTGAACAACTTAAGGATAAAACGCGAAAAAAATTGATCGTCACCGCTCGTAAATTATCTATGTACCTTGCCAAACAGTTAAGCGATAAATCTTTAGTGAATATTGGTGAATATTTTGGGAACAGAGATCACAGCACAGTAATTCATGCCATAAAATCTATTGAGGAAATGCTTCAAAAGGATGATCGTTTCAAAAATGTGGTAAATGATTTAACCAAAAAGATAAAAACAAATACCGGCTCATTCTAAGAAAAACCATACAGTAATATTATTTAAACCCGAAGCATTGACTTCGGGTTTCTTATTTGTAGAAAATAAGTACTAGTATAGCCTGTAAGGCAAGCATTCCATCTAAAAAAAATTGATAATAAAGTGCTTGCTGGTTTTTCAATGCGCCTCTAATGAGTAACAGTGTAAACAAAGCAACAATACCAAGAAGCATGGTCAGCATTAACGGATAAATAATAAACAAGGTCAGCATCCAACATAAAAGTGCAAAAGCAGCAAGCCAAAAGGAGTTTTCTCTGCCGATAAACATCGGTATTGTTTTTGTTTTTAACAGCCTGTCAAAATCAATGTCCCTGATATCGAAAGCCAATGCAATGGAAAATACAAAGATAGATCGCTCAGTCATTAGCAACATAAAGTTAATATCATAAGCCTGTCCAATGTAAGCATATGGCAACAAAACGGTAACCATTGACCAAACTGAAACGAGTATCAGCATTTTTAGGAACGGAAAATCTCTTAGCCTCTTCCCCCCAAATAAAGGCAAAACATAGAGCAAAGTTGGAATTGAGACAAAAATAAAAGGCAAATATATACTGTTGTACATGGTACAAATGATCAGCGCTGAAGCTATTGCTGATACTGAAGTGATTGCTAAAAAGTAAAAAAGATATTCGCCTATGAACTTAAAACGATGATGTCCGGGACTTTTAAGATGTCCTACAATACTGTGAAGATTGTAAACTGTTAAGCATGAAAAAAATACGAGGGCAATCAATAACAAATCAATATCCTTCTGTAAAACGGTAAAGGTCTGCATACTGAGCAATGCTGCACAGATACTGATGAAAAAATTTCCGGCAAAAAAGAAACTGATTATTTTCGACAAAACAGTTTAATAACTTTTCAATTCATAAAGGATTGATATAATGATATCTTATCTGTAATTTGCTCAAAAAATTATATCTTAAGCAGTTGTTCCGTATCGGTATCAATTTGCCTAAGCCGATTACGGCAATATTCAATTAACATTCGCGCCTTTTTGGTTTGCTCGGTCAGTTCATCAAGGCTAATGGCTTGATTTTCAATTTTACCAAGAATTTCCTGCAACTCATTGAGCGCAGCTTCGTATGAATTTGACTGTTGGTTTTGATGTATCATATTAAAATATTTCCGTAGAATTTATTTCTATCAGGTTAGCCAATGCTTTTCAATAACGCATTTCTAAATGTAGGACTAAGTTAGTTGAAATTGACATTATTTAGTCTTTCTAAAGAATTTTAATTAAAAAATCAACAACTTTTAAAAGCTTTTAAATAAAGCAATATGCAAAAAACAGAAAATTCCCTTACAAATACCTATCCTCATCTATTCGGTTATTTTTCCTGAAAAGCATTCAAATGGCACAAAAATTCTTGAGAAAACAGGTATGATGGAAAAAAAAATCGTGAATTGGTTTTTTACTTGAAATATAATAATATATAACCCATACAGAATTCTCAAGAGGCTACTCGAAAATTATTTGAGAAAACAGGGTTCTAATTTAAGCTTAAATAGTAAAAGCCACCAAATGGTGTTTTTTTTTATTTGTAAAATCAGAGCAATCAAAAAATCGAATATTAAACCTGCTATTTTATTAACTCTCACTAGTAAAAAATATTTAAATAAGTTAAAAACAATTTTTGAGTGTTATTCCAAAAAGCTTTGTTTAGGAATACAGTACATGTTTTTTGGAGATACAAATTGCCGTAAATCAAAAAATCTATTTTTATAAAAGTAAAAAAAATAAGTTAGCGCTTATATTATGCTGAGAAAACTTTGTCTGAGTAAAATGATTTTATTCCTTAGTAAAAACTTAACTCGATAAAACTAATACAAGTCCATTAATTAGTTAAAAATTAAAAATAAAACAACTTTCCATTCCATTTTTACAATAACAACTTGCTTTATTTCTACGTTATGAATTTATAATTTTACAATTAGTCTAATATCACCGAACGCCTTTTTTTAGCATTTTTAAAAGTTTAAAATCTTTATGAAACCAAAGAAAAAGAGCTATTTATTCTTTACGGGCAAAAGCGGCGTAGGTAAAACATCATTGGCATGCGCTACTGCAATAGAAAAAGCTGATGCGGGCAAATTGGTCTTATTGGTAAGTACCAATCTTGCTTCCAATCTCAAGGATGTTTTAGAATCGGAGGTAAATGACAAGATAAATCCGGTTAAAGGGGTTGAAAATCAAAAAACAAAGAGCAAGCCGTTTGGAAGGAAGAACGGGTAATGAAGTTGACAAAAATTCTAAGGGACGCTAAAATAAGTTTGGGCATTTAACAGTTATATAAATTTTAATTTTTAAGTAAAGTTGATATTTTAGCTTGTCAATTTACCAATTGTTAAAATTAAAATAATGTGGGTATGCTCTCAAAAAAATATCTTTTAAAAAAACTAACATCTCAATCTAATTTGTATCTTGGTGCTTTAAATAAAAATAAAAAGTTCATATTTTATGAAGAACATTTTTCCGAGCCTATTTTTCCTGCTTTGTTTCCTATCAACAACAATTTCATTTGCACAGTACTACAATAATACAGATGTGCAAGTACTACCTGTTAACGCAAATTCCAATCCCTCAAGTTCGGGTACAGAACAAATAGTATTGAGCAAAATATTAGATGTTTACGGGCAACAGTTTATGGATAATAATCCTGAGCTCACACCAATTTTTAGAAAATTCCTGCTCGAAAGAATTGAGTATAAAACAGAGGCCCAAAGCCCTTATGAAAAATATCCTAAACTTTCATCTTTTGGGTTACGAAACAAAAACAACCCCGCTCTTAGTCGAGATCTTTCTTTTGACAACCATACTTTTAACCCATTAAAGTATAACATTTCTGCTTTTGAGCCATTGACTCAAATAATCAGATTTGACAATAGTGACATACTCATTATCGTCAAACCTTACAACAACCAGAATAAATCAAACTAAATCAAATTTTTATAATTTGCCTGATTATGAAACTGTTTACATCTGTAGTTTTATTTCTTTTATTCAGTATTTGCATTGGTTCTGCTCAAAATTTTAACATGTCAAACGGCAACGCTACGACATGCTCCGGCAACTTTTTCGACAGTGGCGGTTCTGCAGGAACCTATGGCAATAATCAAACCCTCGTCTTTACCATTTGCCCCTCTACTCCAGGAGGAAGGGTACAGGTAAATTTCACAAGTTTCAACATTGAAAACAGCTGGGACTTTTTGACAGTGTTCGATGGCAATAGCGTTGCAGCGCCATCATTGGGCACTTATACCGGTACCATTGGCCCGGGCCTCTCGCAAGCTACACTTGGAAATGCCAGCGGTTGTTTAACTTTCAGATTCACCTCAGATGGATCAGTTACTCTAGCTGGATGGACCGCTATTATTTCCTGTACTGTTCCCTGCCAAACGATCAATGCGAATATTGTGAGTACAAATCCAACACCACAGGGAGATGGTATTATAAGAATCTGTCAGGGTGGCTCAGTTTCCTTTTCTGGTAGTGGCACTTTTTCAAACTCAGGTGCTGGGGCTTCTTATAACTGGAATTTTGGTAACAGCCAGACAGCTGTTGGTCAAAACGTTTCAACAACCTATCCATTACCAGGCATTTACAGAGCTACCTTAGTTGTAAGAGATCCGAGCAATTGTCAAAGCAACAATGCAGCTGAAAGAATCATTCATGTTTCAACTACTCCTACCTTTAGTAATAGTGCAAGTCCGAATCCGATTTGTTTGGGGCAGTCTTCAACCATAACTTCAACTCCAACGGCAACCCCTTTTGCAATAAATTGTACTCCACCAGTAGCGGGAACTACCTTTCTACCAGACGGATCTGGCGTTTCATATACTACAAGCATACCCGTAAACTGTTACAGTCCAGGGCAAACTGTTACTTCTGCCAATGAAATTCAGAATGTATGTATCAATATGGAACATTCGTATCTAGGTGACTTACAAATGGAATTGATATGTCCTAATGGCCAGACAGCAATTTTAAAATCTTATGCCCAAGGAGGGGCGGGTACTTATTTGGGTTGTCCACTCGATGACCCTGCCGTTGGCCCCGGAACTGCAAGACAATATTGTTTCAATTCAACTGCATTAACACAACTCGTTAATGGTCCGACATCGGCATGCGGCAATCCCTCTTTACCATCTATTAATGCAGGAACATATGCACCTCAACAATCTTTAGCCAGTCTGGTAGGGTGCCCATTCAATGGGAACTGGACAATCAGGATTACAGATAATCTGGCACAGGACAATGGTTATATTTTCTCATGGGATATCAATTTCACCAATAACGCACCCGGTTCTTCCACTTTTACACCAACATTCAGCTCACAGGGTTGGCAGTCTGCTACAGGCTTGACCAATATTAACAATACTACTGCAACTGTTACGCCAACAGCTACCGGTAATACTTGTTACACCTATAATGTTACGGATAATTTTGGGTGTAATTATTCCACAACTCAGTGTGTAAATGTAACCTCCGGACTTACCACAAATATAGCCGGCCCAACAACAGTCTGTGCCGGTGGTAGTGTAAATCTAACTGCTTCGGGTGGTAATACTTACTCATGGAGCAATGGCGCCAATGGTGCTACTATTTCTGTTAGTCCTGCAGTAACTACAGTTTATACGGTTACTGCTACTGCTATTAATGGTTGCAGCGGAACCTCACGTATAACCGTAACACCAAGTTCTTATTCAGCGACGGCAACTCCTGTAAATGCAGCATGCGCTACAAATAATGGCGCTGTGAATTTGGCTTTGGGAGCTGGTACCGCACCATTCAGCTTCTTATGGAGCAATGGAGCAATATCGCAAAATATTAACAATTTAGCACCCGGAACTTATTCTGTAACAATTACGGATAATTTTGGATGTACAGCAACAACAAGCGCCGTTGTTAGTCAGCCGGTTTCATTTACATCATCTATAAGCTCAAATAATGCAACCTGTAGTTATTTAAATAATGGCTCAGTGAATTTAACTGTCACGGGTGGTGCTACTCCAATAAGCTTTATATGGAGTAATGGCAGCACTACTGAAGATATATCAGGACTTAGCGCCAACACATATAATGTAACAATTACAGATGCCAATAATTGTGCTTCTGTAAGGTCTGTAGCTGTAAATCAGCCAACTGCTTTGTCATTGACACCAGCTTCAGTAAATGTTTTATGTAACGCTGCAACTACAGGTTCAGCGAATATTGGTGTAAGTGGTGGAACAGGCGCTTATACTTTTAACTGGAGCAATGGTCCTAGCACAGCCTCAAATACAGGTCTGGCTGCGGGAGTTTACTCAGCTACAGTTACAGATGCAAATGCCTGTACAGCAACTACTGCAGTTACCATTACGCAACCTACTGCTGTCACAGCTTCAATCGCTTCTTCTGTTTCTGTCAGTTGTAATGCCGGAAACAATGGTTCTGCAACCGCTGCAGGCGCAGGTGGAACAGGCCCTTATACTTTTAACTGGAGTAATGGACCTAGCACAGCTTTAAATACAGGACTTGTTGCAGGAACCTACACCGTAACTGTTAGCGATGCGAACCTTTGCGCTTCAACTGCTTCCGTAACTATAACACAACCTACTGCAGTAACAGCTTCAATCGCTTCTTCTGTTTCTGTTAGCTGTAATGCCGGAAACAATGGTTCTGCTACTGCTGCAGGCGCAGGAGGTTCGGGCACTTATACATTTAACTGGAGTAATGGTCGTACTACTGCTTTAAATACAGGACTTGTTGCAGGAATCTACACCGTAACTGTTAGTGATGCTAACCTTTGCGCTTCAACTGCTTCCGTAACTATAACCCAACCTACTGCTGTCACAGCTTCTATTGCTTCTTCAGTTTCTGTTAGTTGTAATGCCGGAAACAATGGTTCTGCAACTGCTGCAGGTGCAGGCGGCTCGGGCACTTATACTTTTAACTGGAGCAATGGTCCTTCTACTGCTTTAAATACAGGTTTGATTGCAGGAACTTACACCGTAACTGTTAGCGATGCTAACCTTTGCGCTTCAACGGCATCCGTAACTATAACCCAACCAACTGCTGTCACAGCTTCTATTGCTTCTTCAGTTTCTGTTAGCTGTAATGCCGGAAACAATGGCTCTGCAACCGCTGCTGGCGCAGGCGGCTCAGGTACTTATACTTTTAATTGGAGCAATGGTCCTAGCACAGCTTCAAATACAGGACTTGTTGCAGGAACTTATGTTGTAACTGTTAGCGATGCTAACCTTTGCGCTTCAACTGCTTCAGTAACT
>JBIPOO010000238.1:0-6177 GCA_044379045.1 Saprospira sp. | reverse complement strand
AATCCCGGCCAATCCACCGATAGACATGGTTGAATTGAGAATCCGACCATTTCTCACAATACTTCCATCGGAAGCTAATTCTGCAGTTAGTCCTGGCAGATGAGTGCTGGTCCAGCTGTTAATTACGCTGCCGCAGTTGTCAATCAGATAAGTCTGAAAGCTGTTAACCGGGCAAAATATTGTGTAGCCATCGTAAGATTCTGAAGTATTTACAATCGTGCCAACAGTATTTTGCGCATTAAGGTTAGCTGCAAAAAATAGGAGTATTATACTTGTTGCTAATATCTTCATCAGATTTTTTTTACAAAATTACAAAAAATGAAAAATTAAAGGACCTTTTATTTCAATAAAACAAAACTTTAAGGATTATGCTTAGTTTAGAAACAAATTTTATATGTTTGTGCTTATCTTTTTTAAGGAAATAGCACTCCGGCTTAGTTCTTAATGTTTTAATTAAATTTTAGATAATTGTAAACCAGGTTTTCTATTGTATGATAAAAAGAATTGCAATTTTATATGTGCTGCTTCTAATAGTCACTATTTCAAAAGGTCAAAGCAAAGAAATTCAACTCGAAGAAATATGGAAAGAACGCAAATTTCTTTCCGAATCACCCGAGGGCTTTAATTTTACCAAAGAAGGCCTTTATTTTACCAGACTCGAATCGGGAGCTCAGCAGCAGATCAACGAATACGATATTCGAACAGGCAAACAAACCAAAACTATTTATACAGCAAGTACCAATGCTAAAATAAGCAGTTATACCTTTAGTGATGACGAAAAGAAGATTTTATTAGAAACTGAACCGGAACGAATTTACAGGCACTCGACCCGAGCTGATTTCATGGTTTTCGACTGCGAAAGCAAAAACACAGTAAAAGTTTCGGAGAATGGCAAACAGAGTTATGTAAGTTTTAATCCTGCGGCAGATAAGGTTGCTTTTGTACGTGGAAATAACATATACATTAAGGATCTGAAAAAAAACACGGAAATTCAAATTACCAACGATGGCAAACCGAATGAAATCATAAACGGAGCAAGCGATTGGGTATATGAAGAAGAATTTACCATCGACCAAGCCTTTTTTTGGTCTCCTGATGGAGGGCGTATTGCTTTTTTGCGTTTCGATGAACGTAAAGTAAAGGAATTTACACTCACAAATTATTTCAACGAGCTCTACCCTAATGAATCGAAATACAAGTACCCAAAAGCAGGTGAGTTGAATGCAGAAGTATCGGTACATATTTACGATCTGAAAAGTAAAAAAACAAGCAAAATTCAAATAGAAGGGGATGGAGACTACTACATTCCACGTCTTGTTTGGTCACCAGAAGGGGATTTGTGCATTTACCGTCTCAACAGGCTTCAGAATCATCTTCGCATTTATAAAACAGATAAAAAAGGCATTACCGAGCTGATGTTTGAAGAAAAAAATAAATACTTCATCGATATTCACGATCACATGACCTTTGTAGATAATGACAAATTTATTTGGATGAGCGATGCAGATGGATATACGCACCTTTACTTATATGACATCAAAGGAAAACTTATCAGACAGCTCACCAAAGGAGCATGGGATGTTACTGATTTTTACGGCTATGATGCCAAAACTAAAAAAGTTTATTTTCAGGCTGCTGCCACGACCAAAACATGCAACAGGGAAGTATACTGGGTAACCACCTTTGCCGATGAAAAAGTAAAAATTAGTGAAAAAGAGGGTGAGTATAAGGCAACTTTCAGTCAGGATTTTAAGTACTATATCAACGAATATTCAACTATTACATCACCACCTATATTCTCTGTTGTCGAATCCGAATCGAACAAGATTGTAAGGGTTGTTGAAGACAATAGCAATTTGAGAGGGCTTCTATCTGAATACAATTTTGGAAACCACAATTATATCGATTTTAGAAATGATTCCGGCGATACCATTAATGGCTGGCTGATGTACCCTCCAAATTTCGACGCTTCAAAAAAATACCCCGTATTTATGTATGTTTATGGTGGTCCCGGTAATCCCACTACTACCAATCATTGGGACGATGGCAATCACATGTGGTTCAGAATGTTGACTCAAATGGGCTATATTGTGGCCAGTTTTGATAACAGAGGCACTGAACCGCGTGGGGAAAAATTCAGAAAATCGACATACATGGAACTTGGCAAACTTGAAACGCAGGATCAAATAGCTGCTGCAAAGTTTTTGGGTACACTTAAATATGTAGACAATGCAAGAATCGGCATCTTTGGCTGGAGTTATGGAGGTTACCTTTCATCGCTCTGTATTGCAAAAGGCAATGAGTTCTTTAAAATGGCTATTGCTGTTGCTCCTGTTACCAACTGGAAATGGTATGATACGATTTACACAGAACGTTACATGAGAAAACCAGTTGAAAATAACAATGGTTACGAGGATAATTCACCTATAAATTTCGCCGATCAGATTAGGGGAAAATACCTTTTGGTACATGGTTTAAGTGACGATAATGTTCATTTTCAGCATTCTGCCGAAATGGCCAGGGTGTTGGTTGATAATAACATCGACTTCGATCAGCTTTTTTATACCAATAAAAATCATGGTATTTATGGTGGGTTTACCAGGCTTCATCTTTACCGCAAAATGACAGATTTTATTAAAAATAACTTGTAATAAATATTCCTAAAGAAAAATGGAGGGAAAGGCAGTCGAAAAACTATCTTTCCCTTTTTTTATTGAATTTATAATGCATTTTATGCTAATATTAAACGACAATTTGAAGCATCAGCTTGCAAATGCCATCATGGCAATATTGCTGATTATCATCTGTTTTCCGGCATACGAACCTCAATTCGATAAAGGAATAGACGAATCTTTGGTATGGGCATACAATTATCTTTTTGCTGAAAATTTTTATCAAACATCAAGCCTGCTCTTCCCCCACGGACCACTGGCCTTTCTCATGTACCCCATGCCATTGGGCAATAATCTTGTCTTTGCTTTTCTTTTCGACAGTCTGCTCAAACTGATCATGTTTTATAGTATGCAGTCCTTCCAGGGTTCGAAGCAAGCAAATTTCAGTTTGGGCACTTTTGCGGCTTGTCTGTTTCTTTTTCATATTTTGAATGTTCAGATGCTCGTCATTTCAGCACTGATTTCGCTCCTATGTGTTTATTTTTACAGCAGGAAAAAGTTGTATGCAGTTTTGGCTTTGGGGATTTCAGCATTGGCAATTTATATTAAATCTTATGTAGGGATAATTTGTGGTCTTATCGCCTTTTCATTTATCATCAGTGATTACATAAGACAGCGAAATTTAAAAGATACTTTGCTTTTTGCGATCATTTTTGTACTCTCTTATCCATTTTTTTGGCTATTGATGTATGGCAATTTCTCCAACTTTTTCACCTTTTTATATGGTGTCAAAGAACTGGCTTCCGATAATTCTGCTGCTGCCGCTTTTTATCCCGATAACAATTGGATCTACCTTTCACTGGCAATTTTCACTTTCATGCTTATCCCAATATTGGATAAAAGTAAATTTGTTTTGTTTTTTTATTCCATAACTGCTCTGGCTGTTTTCGCTGCCTGGAAACATGGAATGGCCCGTCAGGATATTTACCACACAAGGGGATTGTTCTTTTTTCTCTTAGTCTTTTTTAGTTTGCTGAATTTTTACAATGAAGAGAAAAGAAAGCGTACCCTCATTTTTTCTTTGTTTACCTTGATTTTCTTTGCATTAAATCTGCCAAATGTAAGACTTTATGAAGAGAATCAGCTCAGTTTTTTCAGGGTAAACCGTTTTGCCGAATTTGTTTTCAGTCATAAAAACTTCAAAAACTGTCATTTGGAAAGTTCCTTTAAAAAAATTGAAGAGCAAAAATTAGACAGCAGTTTATTGAAAATGATTGGGAACAAAACAGTGGATGTATATCCATGGGATTATTCATATATCGCAGCCAATAAACTCAACTGGCAGCCTCGGCCTGTGCTACACAGTTATGCTGCCTACAGCTCCTGGCTCGATGCTAAAGACAGTGAGCACTTCCGCTCTTCGACCGCGCCTGAATTCATCATGCTTGAAATTGATAAAAAAACAGATGATATCTACGCTGGCTCTTTCGAAAGTATCGATAACAGATATCTTCCAAATGATGAACCCAAAACCATGCTCAGCTTTTTGGAAAATTACAAAACTGTGCACAAGAGCAATCGTTTTATCCTGCTTAGGAAAAGGGAAAGCCCACTAAAATCAAAATCAATTTCATTGGGTAAATTCAAAGCCCGTTTTAATGAAACGATCATTTTGCCAAAAAACAATGCAAATGATATGATTAGGCTGAAAGCCAGCATAAATAAGTCATTCAAAGGTGTTTTTCAAAGTTTTTTATTCAAAGATCAGGAGTCCTTTATCACTTATTTTATGGAAAATGGCGATTCATATCGCTACAAAATTGTCCCTAAAAATGCAGCCGACGGTATTTTAATCAATCCAATGCTTATGCATCCTGAAACCGATTTTATGGAAGCTCGGGTCACAAAAATCAGTTTTGAAAGTTCCGATCCCAGCTTTTACGCCAGCGAAATCGAATTGGAATGGGAGCTAATTGAATTGAATATGGCAGCAACTTTATTTGGAAAGAAAATTCAAGTACCTAAAAGAGTGTTGCACAGCACTTCAGGCTCAAGTATAAAAACCAGCATTGAGGCAAATGGATTTTCAAAATCCTTTAAAATGCCAATCGATTCTATTGCAAAACTTTGCGGAGATAGTGCTTTCGAAATAAAATCAAATTTTTGGACAGGAAATTCAAAGGATGCGCTACTCGTATACAGTATTGAAGACAGCGCAGGAAAAAATCTCTTTTGGGAGGGTTTGGGACTTCAAAAATTCTTACTGCTTAAAAATGCATTAAATCCTGTCACATTTGTCAAAAAATTCGAAAATTTGGAATCTTATAAAGGGAAAAATGCAATTTTGAGTGTTTATATATGGAACAGATCGACAACCTTCGAAATATCAAATTTTAACATCAGCATTTTGAAAAATTGAAAAGCATGAAAAGTTCAATCCTGACATACCTTTTTTTTATGCTTTATTTTGCGGCTATCGGGCAGGAAAGTAGCAGGAAGTCTTATTATGGAGGTGTTTTTACCCCCAGAGGTGATTTTAAAGCATTGATTGTTCCGGTAATTTTTAAAGATTATCCCCTGACAAATCCTTCCTTTGTTAATTCAAATCAGGCTATCGATGGCTGGGCGGCAGGCAATATTTCGAATTTACCCGATTGCATCGATCCTGTTACTGGCAGATTTCCACAATGGTTATACAACAGTATAGAAGATTTTGAGCAATACCGCGATTCGGCCTTCTACAATGACTCTAAAATGCTCTACCATATCTCAAAAGGAAATTTTCGATTTATGGCCGATGTGTTCAGAGACAGCAGCGGAAAACCAATAGCTGTGGAAATTGACCCGGAAGGCGGCAGAGACTGGTCGCACATGAATAAAATGGCCCTTGAGGAAATGAAAAAACTGGCGCCCGATTTCGATTTTTCGCCTTTTGATAAAAGAAAAAATAATCCTCAATATCTATTTGACAACTCAGTCAATCCACAGCCTGATAAAGTGGTTGATTATATTGTATTTATATATAGATACAGCCCAAACTGGACCTTACAGCCCGCCCCCGGAATGAATAAATGGTCTGGCTCGGGCGGTGGATTTGCAAGTCCGTCGGGCATCATGCTCGAAACTTACAATGGCCACAAATTCTCTGAGGGGTTTACTATGATGTGGGCGTCGGGCGTGTTTTTTCACGAATTGGCGCATACGCTTTATAATTTGCCGCACCTTTGGGGTACAAACGGAACAGTTGGGGAGTATTTTTATCGCCCTTCGGTAGGTTGGGGAGCTACCTCGTCAGCCGGCCTTTTTCAGATTCCCTCAGCCTGGGAGACCTGGTTTTTGGGGTATAATGAATTATTGGCCGACATTAAAGGACCTGAAGATATTAAAAACGGAAATGTTTTCGAATTGAGCGATTATTTAACCACAGGCGATGCGGTAAGGATAAAATTACCTTTTAGCGACAATCAGTATTTATGGTTGGAATATCATGCTATAGAACATCCTTTCGACCGTCATATCTGGTCGGGGCAAAAAATTGGGAATGATGAAATTGCGCTGCCTGCTA
>JBIPOO010000047.1:0-20226 GCA_044379045.1 Saprospira sp. | reverse complement strand
CGCTTTTAGGGTTTTGTCAATTTTTAAGGTAGGCTGTTCGCATTCGATTGTTTCGCGAAAACTCTCAAAACCGGGATGCTGGGTTCTAAAACGGTAAATTCCTGTGGGCACTTTTGCAGTCCAGATATCTTTTTCATTATTATATTCGGCATAGTATCTTTTACCAAAATTGCTTTCGCCGTTTTTAAAAACTATACTGCTAAATTCAACCTTTATGTTTTCTCTGGCAATGCTGTAAAATTTAGCTCTTTCAACCCGCTCATCATCCGGCCTCATGGAGAGGCTAATGTAACAAAGATTCTCTCCTTGCGCCTGCACACAAATAGTGGCCAAAATGTGGAAGACCAATAATAGTAAAAAAGTTCTCATGGTAAATCAAATTTGCTAAGGCTAAACTAAGCAATAATTCAATATTTAAACAGTAAAATGCTAAAGACAATCATTTAATTATACAAAAATGACAAAATGGCATTTATTTTTAAATTTAATGCGCCAAAATGACAGTCATATTTATTGTATTTAAATAGTTGTAAAAATTATTAAATAATTGAAATTCAATATTATAGTTGTGATTTAAATAAATTATTATCCTTTTCTAATTTTAATGCGGCACATCCTTTGTAAAAAAATGAACGTCGACAAACAATTTATTATTTAATGTTAAAATTTCAATTTTTATGAAAACGATACTAAAAAGAAATCAACTGCCAATGTTTTTTGATGACTTCCTGGGCGATGTGTTCAACACCGGAAAAATACTTAATCCAACTGAATTGACCATGACTGCACCTGCAATCAACATCAAAGAAACGGATACAGATTATCAGATTGAGTTGGCTGCGCCTGGTATGGAAAAATCTGATTTTAAAATATCTATCGATCAGAATCTGCTCAGTATTTTTACAGAAAAGCGTGAAGAGAAAACCGAAAACGCTGAAAAATTCAGCAGAAAGGAATTTGGTTATATGCTTTTCAAAAGAAATTTCACTTTGCCAGAGGGTAAAATTGAAAAAGATCAGATTCAGGCTAAATATGAGGCAGGTATACTGAAAGTTAGTCTGCCCAAAAAGCAGCTACAGGAAAACAAAATGGTCAAAGCCATTGTGATAGAATAGTTTTGTTGATTTTCTTATTGTTAGGTTTGGGGGCAGCTGTGTACGCATGGCTGCCTTTTTTAACTGAATAGATCACGATACATTGAAATCAACTTAATTTCTTCGTTTTCCCAATTCCAAACCAGTTTTGCTTTTTGACAGTTTCCTCTGATTTTTTGATAGTAGTCATCGTCCTCGCTAAGACTTTCAATGGCTTTAATGATAGCATCTCTGTTAAGGTCCGGAATCAGTACTGCCGTTTCAAATTCCTGACAATGCAATCGATATTCTGGGAAATTCATACAGATACTTGGCTTTTCGGCCATTACATAATCGAAAAATTTATTGGCGAGCGAATAGTAGTAGTTCAGTCCCTTATTCTGAAGAAGATTGATACCAATATCGGCTTTTTGAGTAATAGATTTAAGCTCATCGGGTTTTACAAAACCTAGAAACTTTACTTTTTCACCGAGATTCAGTATAGTTGCTTTTTTTCTGAGTGCTTCCGATAAATCTCCCTCACCCGCTATCCAAAGTTGAACATTATCTGCTTGAAAATACTGCATAGCCTCCAGCATCTCTTCCAGTCCACGGCCGTCGTTGAGCATTCCTTGGTATAATATAATCTTGGGCTTATTGCAATTAAGCATTAAATTATCTGTACTAATTGTCTGCGATAGTGGTAAGTTTCTGATTACGCCAAAGTCTATATTGTACTTTTTATGAAATTCTGAGGCAAGACTGCTACAAACCGTATAAGCCAAATCGCATTTAGGTATACAGAATCGGCCAATACCTGCCCAAATTTTTTTCACGGCCGGTCGGCTAACAAGTTCTGGCAATTCAGTAAAATATTCATGGGCATCATAAATCAGTTTTTTTCTTCGGATGCTTGATGCCAAGCTTGTAGCAAGCAGCGTATCGAGGTCAACAGCGCATATTGCATCGAATTTTCTAAGGAAAAGAAAGAAAAAAAATAACCTGATATTATACTCAAGATAAAACAACTTGCCCTTTGTGAAAAAACAACGAATTCGCTTCTGTTTGAACTTGAATTCAGACAAAGGCTTCGAATGTTTTAGTTTTCGACCCAGAAGCGTAACCTCATAGCCAGCATTGGCCAAACTGCTGCAAATGCGTTGCATGCGTTGGTCGTAGCTCAGATCATTGGTTACTGTACAGTATATTTTTTTCACTTCCTTGTTTTATGATAATGCCATTACCAATCCTACAACAGATAATACAGCATAGATGATTTTTTTAAAAATTACAGGATTTGTCAATTTTGAATTTATTTTTTTACCTATCAAAATGCCAGTCATTACGGCAGGTAATGCAAATAAGGACATCCAAAGTACTGTGTTATTAAGATTACCACCTAGGATATGACCTCCCAATACGATTGTGGAGGTACAAGCAAAATAAGCCTGTAAATTTAGTCTAAAAATTCCAGGGGGCCAATTTTTCATAGTTCCATAAATAGCAACCGGTGGGCCAGGGATATTGTAGGCACCGGCAAACAAACCCCCAAATCCGCCAAACAAAATTCCGAATCTATTATCCTTTAATTGACCTAATGCAGGATTTATTATCCCAAATATGGAGAAAGCAGAGATAAAAAAGCCCAGGAAACATTTCATCAGTTTAGCATCTGTTATTGATGCAAGATAAATTCCTAAAGGAACCAAAATGAGTGACCCCAAAACCATCAATCCGATATGTTCTATTTTTAGTTTTTTCCATTCCCGAATGACAATGTAGCAACTGCCGCAAACTGAAATAATTGAAACATAAGGTCCGCACAAATTGAGCGGTAAAAAAAATCCCAAAAAAGCCATATTTACCAATCCCTCACCAAAACCGAAGGCCGATTTTACCGTTGATGCCAGCAAAGCAATAAATGCAATAATAATGAGCAATGTTGCTGTCACTTATGTACAGTTTTTTTAAAAGGGGTTTGGATTTTTTCAAAAATTAAGACAAAAAAATCTAAAATTGGTTTCGTTATAAAAATTAGTAAACATAGTATTATTGCCGTGATAAATGCCCATATTGGCGGACGCTCATTGTAATCGCTCTTTAAAAATATTATCTCGGGATTTTCCTTCAAAAAGATTGTTAGGTCCTCCGGTATTTTTATGATGATCGTTTGAAAAAAAACTCGCCCTTTGCCATAGGCCTCTTTTTCCAGTGGATTTTCATTGTAAGCAAAATCGAATGCTTTTCTAATACTCAATTTTTTGATGAAAATTCCTTTGACAAACAATGCCAGTGTCCAACCAAGATAGTGCATCATAAATGCTCTAAAGAAGCCTATCCCTAATGGAAATTTTTTATCCAGATTTTGATATTGCTGTATATGAATTGTTTCATGGAATAAAGTATCCAGCATTATTATTCTGCTATTGTATTCACGGTAGACAATTTTTAGTGTCTTACTGTAGTTGTCAGGTAAAGCTGCTGCAGCTGCGAAACTTTTTTTTAGGTACCAGGGCATTCCGCATTTGACAACAACCCTTTGCCAATTTACACAGGGAAACAGGCCTTCAATCAGGATTTTATCATTAATGTCAATGCTCTTGCTACATTTCTCCATTAGTATTTTTGTAAGGCAAAATCAAATCATTGCTCATCAAGATTTGATAGTGCAACGTTTTCAAATTTTTCCATTTGATCGCTGTCTCCCAGGACAATCAGGCTTATACCTTTCGATATGACTGTTTCAGGGTCGGGATTAACAGCATATTTGCCATCAGTCTTTTTGAGTGCTATGATATTTACCCCGGTATGCGTCCTAAGATCAAGATTTTTAATGGATTTATCCTTAAACTCTGATTTTAGATTCTTGTACATCACTTCTTTGAATTGGATGGTTGCATCCTCTCCAATACTGGAAAGTAACTGAAAGAACTCAGCAGCTCTGGGTTGAAAAACAAGGGTAGCCATGTAAACGCCACCGATTACTTCTGACATCACCACATGATTGGCACCGGCCCGATACAGTTTCTTTTCTGCTTCGTGGCTCGATGCTCTTGTTACAATGCGTAGTTTTGGATTCAGCTGTCTGGCAGTCAATACTGTGTAAACATTAAAAGCATCTTCGCCAAACGTAATTACGATGGATTTTGCATCTTCAATGCCAGCTTCTTTCAGCGTATGATCTTGCGTTGCATCACCTTCTATAAAGAAGTATCCTGAATCGCGCAGAACCTTAACCTTATCAGGATCCGGTTCAACCACCACGTAGGGGTTTTTCGATTTAATCATTTCTGCCAGAACCTCTCTTCCGTGACGTCCATATCCACAGATAATGGTATGATTTTTCAATTTCTGTATTTTTTTGTAAACCTTATAATCTTCCAGCATTTTTCTAAGGTCACCTTCCAAAAGGAAACGCGAAAGGATTGAAACTGCATAAGTAAAAATGCCAATATTGGTCAAAATCAAAAAGGATGCAAATAGCCTTCCCCAAAAACCAAGTGGTTGAATTTCGCCATAGCCGACAGTTGAAACAGTTATTACCGTCATATAAAAAGCATCCATCAGGTTGTAGCCACTAATGGACATAAAACCCACAATGCCAATGATTACGCAAAGCAGCATCATTGCCCCTGCCAGAATTATCTGACTTAAGTACTGATTGATGCGTTCAAAATGCTTGTTTTTGCGCAGGTACTTTTTACGCTTCCTCAAAAAATCGATGCTGCTTAATATCACTTTTTATTTTGCTGTCTGAATTTAACCCTTTATTTTTTGAAGTTTGGCGAAACCACCAGTTCCTTGCTGCCTGCTGTATGCACATAAAAGCCTTCGCCCGATTTTACACCCATTTTACCTGCTGTAACCATATTCACCAATAGGGGACAGGGTGCATATTTAGGATTTCCAAAGCCATCGTGCAGTACTCTAAGAATTGACAAACATACATCAAGCCCGATAAAATCTGCCAACTGAAGTGGTCCCATTGGATGTGCCATGCCCAGTTTCATTACCGTATCGATTTCTTCCACACCGGCAACGCTTTCATATAATGTATAAATGGCCTCATTAATCATAGGCATTAATATTCTGTTTGCTACAAACCCGGGATAGTCATTTACCTCAACAGGCGCCTTGCCCAAAGCTTTTGACAAGTCCATAATAGTTTTTAAAGTCTCTGCACTGGTTGAATATCCGCAAATGACTTCAACGAGTTTCATTACCGGAACCGGATTCATGAAATGCATGCCTATTACCTGAGTCGGGCGTTTTGTAACTGCCGCGATTTGTGTAATTGAAATAGAAGAGGTATTGGTTGCTAGGATACAGCCTTCAGGAGCATTTTCATCCATCTGTCTGAATATTTTCAGTTTAAGATCTACATTTTCGGTGGCAGCTTCTACAATCAAATCTGCATTGGCGGCAGCTGAAGATAGATCTGTATTGGTTGTGATATTTGCCAGTGTAACTGCTTTTTCGGCTTCGGTCAGACTTCCCTTAGCAACCATTCTATCCAGATTTTTTGAAATGGTAGCCATTGCTCTGCTCAGTGCATCGGGCGAAACATCTACCAGATTTACATTGTACCCGGTCATTGCAAATACGTGTGCAATTCCGTTACCCATAGTGCCCGCACCTATTACTACGATGTTTTTCATAATTCTTAAGAGTTTTTTGTATTTTTACATTAAATGTGATTGATTTTGCTGACTAATGTCTTTAAAAGCTTCAAATATAGTCATATTTTGTATTCTGTTTTTACAAATTTTAAGCTTTTTCCAATGGAAATTATCCTTTCACAACATTTTTTGCTCTCTTGTCTTGCGTTCTAAATTTGTTTTTTGATGATATATTTTGCATCAGATTTTCATCTTGGAATTCCTTCCTGGAAATCTGTTTCCTCCAAAGACCGTGAATCGCGGGTGTTTCGCTGGCTCAGCATGATATCTGAAGATAAAGACCTCAAGGCCCTTTATCTGGTCGGAGATATTTTTGATTTCTGGTTCGATTATCATAGGGTTGTGCCCAAAGGTTTTGTGCGTATCCTTGGTAAACTTGCCGAATTGAGCGATAGGGGTGTAGAACTGCACCTTTTTACCGGCAATCATGACGTTTGGTTTTTTGATTATTTTGAGAAAGAGCTCAATGCAAGAATTCATCGAAATTCTATAGAAATTACAATTGCGGATAAAAATTTTTTCATTGCACATGGCGACGGATTAGGGCCAGGCGATTATGGTTATAAATTTATAAAAAAAATATTCCGGAACCCTATCTGTCAATGGCTTTTTCGCTGGCTTCATCCCGACATAGGGGTTGCAATGGCAAACTTTTTTTCCAAAACCAGTCGCGCATCACAGGATACTCACAAACCTTTTCTTGGAGAAGACAAGGAATGGCTTATAATTTATGCCAATGAAAAACTGAAGAAATGTCCGCATATAGATTATTTTATCTTTGGTCACAGGCATTTGGCGCAGGATTTGGTTCTTAGAGATGGAAAATCTCGTTATATAAATCTCGGTCATTGGTTTGGAGAGGGCAATTATGCCTTTTTTGACGGAGCGGAGTTGCTGCTGAAAAAATTTGAATAAAACTATGTCATTTTGCAAAGTATTCTTTTTTAGTTTGTTTTTTGTCTTCACTGGGCTACATGCTCAGGATACAGCTTCACTATTTTTAATCAAAAAAATTGAACTCAAAACCCTTTTTGTTGAAGTCGACAGGCTGCAGCAATTTTATGCTGTGACAGATGATCATACCCTCAAGAAATTCTCTGCCTCGGGCGACCTGGTCAAATCCTTTAATGAAAATAGTTTAGGTGCTATCTCTGCGGTCGATGTTTCCAATCCTTTTCAGCCTATGGTATTTTACAATGAATATCAGACCGCCGTTGTACTTGACAGAAGTCTCAGTGAACTGTACCGTTTTAAGCTTGGTGACCTCGGTTTTACTCAAGTAGATGCCCTTGCGCTTTCTTCCGATAATATGTTATGGTTATACGATCCTAATAATTTTAAACTGATAAAATTTGAAAGCAATGGCACTGTAAATCTTGAAAGCCCTGACCTTACGATGATTTTGGAAAATTCATTTTTTCCAATAAGACTTTGTGAAGCTGAATTTAAAGTTTTTGCCAATGATCCTGATAATGGCTTGCTCATATTTGATAATTTTGGCAATTTTATTCAAAGACTCAATGTTTTTGGTATCGGATTTTTTCAGGTTTCTGGTAATTTTCTTATTTGGATGGATGCTGATAAGAATTTGCATCGAATGCATCTTAAAACTTTCAGAGAACAGATCAGTCCGGTTGTGGATCTTGGAATTGACAGCAAAAACTTAATTCAGCTGTGCATTCTGTCCGATCGTTATTTGCTACGCTATTCCGACAGGATCGAAATTGTTAAAAAAGCAAATCAGTAATCAGCGTACACGCAGCAGCTCTTTCCAGCTTGTGGTATAATGCGGACTTCGGAACTGCTCCAGTTTTTGCCAACTGTTACCCTTGCTAACGGAAGCTGCTGCACAGCCTACCGTTCCCTTGCCATAGCGCGCATTGATTTTGTCTGTAATTGCCATAATTTTTCTGGTCTTAAGGTGCATTTCAGGCTCTTGAAAAAGGTTGAGCTGTATATTCTCTTCGGGTTGCAAGTCATAGGCCATAATGCCGCATTTTTTATAATTTCTTCCGGTCAGATAACACAGAGATGCGGCTTTCCATGCGGCTTTTATCAGCTCAGGTGTATTCGAAGTGGCAATAGGCAATTGTATAAACTGCGAATAATATCGTCGCCCGTCCGGACTTTTATTATTGTAGGGATTCACCAGCAGAAATACCGAAATAGCAGGTGTTACCTGACTGTATTTACGTAGTTTTTCGCCCAGTCGCGTAGCAAAATTTGCAAAGGCTTCGAGAATTTCTTCTTTGGAATAGACATCGCGGCGGAATGCACGTGATACCACCATGTTTTGCCGTCCTGCCGGATTTTCTTCCAAATCCATGCAGGGAATCCCTTTAAGCTCTTTGAGCAGCCGCAGCCCTTGAATGGTAAAGTTCTTGTAAAACCACTGCTCGCGGCATTGCATCAGTTGCCATACGTTCATCACACCAAATTCATTCAGCTTGCGCCGGTATGCCGGGCCGATGCCCCAAACCTCTGAAATGTCAATTTTTTTCATCAGGTCTTCCTGACTATATGGGTCACATATGACATGCACGCCCTTGCCGGTCACTTTTTTCGAAATATGGTTGGCCAGTTTTGACAGCGTTTTTGTGGGGGCAAATCCTATTGAAATAGGTATGCCCGTACATTGTTCCACATATTTTTTGATGCGCATACCTTCCTGTTCCAGCCAGGCTTCTGTCTGTTGGTAAAATTCAAATCGCAGAAATGCCTCGTCAATCGAATAGACCTCTATTTCTTCACATTGTTGACCAAGCAGGTTCATCACTCTTGCCGATAAATCTCCGTAGAGCTGATAATTTGAGGAGAATACATGTATTTTGTGCCTTTCTATTAAATCTCTGATTTGCCAGTGTGGTACTCCGTTGGCAATGCCCAGTTGCTTTACTTCATTTGATCGTGCTACTACGCAGCCATCGTTATTCGAAAGGACAACAACAGGCTTGTTGCGCAGTTCCGGACGAAAAACCCGCTCGCAGGAGGCGTAGAAATTATTGCAATCGGCTAGGGCAAACATTAAAGGATTTTTTTTTGAAAAGCTGATAATAAATGTCTATTAAAAACGCTTTAATTCAATTGTAACTTTGATAATATATGATGGACAAAAGCGTCCATTTTGGAAAAGGCAAACCATTTTTTACCCAGATCTTTGAGCGATGCTCCAAAATGATAGAGTTCTTTTTCATCGAGAATCAGAAATCGGTCATGGGTTTCCTTCAATTCAAATATTTTTATTTCAGGGTATTGGCTGTTATGTTTTTTTAAATCCAGATCAAGTTGTAAGCTAATTTTTAGAGTATAGACGGAGGCACTTACTTGCCTATTCCGCTTACTGAGCAGGGCAAGTACAGTATCATCCACATAATTATCTATTAGAATAATTGATTTTTTTGCCTCACGTATTAGCGATGACACAAAACTGTAGGCATCGAAAATTTGTCCGTCGAAGAAAATCCCTTGATTGGGTTGAATTTGCCCTGTTTCCAAAGCTTTAAATATTTGCTCTAGCTTTTCATCTGTTTTCAACTGCTTCAGCTCAATATGGTCCAGACGTTGAAAAACTGAAGCATTATTTATTAAAAATTTACGCATTGTTACAAAGGCCTGCATAATTTGAATGCTGACCTGGATTGCAGTATCACTTCTCAAAACTGCTGAAAGCATGGCTACTCCCTGTTCCGTAAAGGCATAAGGCGCTCTTCTTAATCCCATCTTGTCAGCATTGGAAATCACAATTTGTGATTTCCAATGCTGAAATTCAGCATCACTTAATTGAAATATAAAAGAATATGGAAACCGATCTTGGTTCCTTTTGACTGCTTGTATCATAATGCGTGTTTCAACTTGATAAAGTTGTGCCAGATCTCTGTCAAGTATTACCTGCATTCCTCTGATATTGTATATTTTATTTTCTATGCTGTTTATGGTTAAGTCCATATGAATTTTAAATTTTTTGTCGATACATTAGGTTCTGTGAATGACATACACCACTACGCCCCAGATACGGCAATCGGGATGATCGGTGATATCCATGTTTTTGTAGCGTGGGTTTTCAGGTTTCAGGTAATGCCGGCCCTGCTCCGAAATATAGCGTTTTACCGTAAAATCGGCATCTAAAGTAGCGATGACAATATCATTTGGCTTGGCTGTGAGCGAGCGGTCCACAATAAGAATGTCATCGGGATGAATGCCGGCACCGAGCATTGATTCCCCTTCGACCCTGACCAAAAAAGTAGCTGCCGGGTGTTTTATCAGATACTCGTTCAGGTCAATCGGTTTGTCCATGTAGTCATCGGCAGGAGAGGGGAAACCGGCCGACACATATTCATAATAAGGAATAGGTTTAAAATTTGAATTTTCCTGCATATTTTTACACTGCTTTGAAGTTTGAATCGAAATAGACTACAAAAATAAAACAAAATGTTTTAAAAAGCAAGAAAAAGGACGAAAAATAAAACAAAATAGTTTAAAAATTAACTTTTGGGCTTTTGATAAGGCAAAGTTTTAAGGAGTTTTTTTTTGAATATAGAAATTAATATTGGATAGTTTTTTTTTATTGTGAAAATAAATATACTTTTCATGTTCAATTTCGATCATTTAGCATTTATCAATTAAAAATAATTTATCAACAATAAAAAGCAGTCATGAAAGTAGGGATTCCATGTGAAATATCTCCGAATGAGTTGAGGGTAGCTGCAACCCCCAAAACCGTAAAACGGCTACAAAAGCAGGGCTTTGAAGTATACATACAGCGAAATGCTGGAAGCAGAGCTAATTTTTCAGATAAAGATTTTGAAGAAGCTGGTGCAACGCTGGTAAATACAGCAGCCGAAATCTATGGACAATCAGATATCGTACTCAAAGTAAAAGAGCCAGCAGTTGAAGAAGTGGTACTGATGCGCGAAGGTTTGGTGCTGCTCAGCTATCTTTGGCCGGCTCAGAATCAGGAGTTGCTGAAAGTATTGGCCGATAAAAAAGTAAACGCCGTTGCAATGGATGCCATTCCGCGGATTTCACGCGCTCAAAAAATGGACGTGCTTTCCTCAATGGCCAATATCGCAGGTTACAGATCGGTTATTGAGGCTTCCTTTTATTTCGGACGTTTTTTGAATGGCCAGATTACCGCCGCAGGTAAAGTAGAGCCTGCAAAAGTGTTGGTCATTGGTGCCGGTGTGGCTGGTCTTGCAGCAATCGGTGCCGCAAATTCGCTGGGTGCTATTGTCAGAGCATTCGATACACGCAAAGAGGTTGCAGAGCAGATTCAGTCGATGGGTGCATCCTTCCTAACCGTTGAAATTGAAGAAGACGGCGCAACTTCATCGGGCTATTCCAAGGAAATGAGTAAGGAATTTATCGAAGCTGAGATGAAATTGTTTTTGGAACAGGCTGCCGAAGTTGATATTATTATCACCACAGCACAAATTCCGGGCAGACCCGCTCCAAAACTGATTTTGGATTATCATGTTGCCGCAATGAAACCAGGCTCGGTAATCGTTGACCTTGCAGCATCGACCGGAGGTAATTGTGTACTCACCAAAAACGGAGAAGTACATACAACCGAAAATGGTGTAGTGATTGTCGGAAAACTCAATCTGTTGCCCAATCAGGCTTCGCAGCTTTATGGCAATAACCTCTGTCACCTGCTCGATGATATGGGAAAGGCCGAAAAGTTCAACATAAACATGGACGACGCCATCGTATCGAGAGCGATGGTTACACATAATGGCAATATCAATTGGCCACCGGCACCACTGCCCGTAAGTGCTACACCAAAACCTGCAGAAAAACCGGTATTAGAAGATCCAAGAATCACCGAGGAGAAAAATGCCAGAAAACAGGCAACTTCAATGATTATCAGACTGCTGATTATTGGAGCCTTTTTAGGTCTGATTGGACAATTTGCTCCAGCCGATTTTGTGCAGCATTTTACCGTTTTTGTGCTATCAGTATTCGTTGGTTGGCAGGTAATTTGGAATGTGTCGCATTCACTGCACACACCACTGATGGCAGTAACCAATGCAATCAGCGGTATAATCGTAGTAGGAGGACTGATTCAGATTGGAAATCTTGATAATCCAATGAGTAATTTGCCAATTACAGTTTTGGCAACTATCGCAATTTTGGTAGCCAGCATAAATATTGTAGGCGGATTTGTGGTGACACACCGAATGTTGAAAATGTTTAAAAAATAAGAAAAATGATTACTGATAAAATTCAAATAGCGGCATATTTATTCGCTAGCATATTATTTATTTACAGTTTGGGCGGGCTTTCCTCGCAAGAGTCGGCAAAGAGGGGAGTGATGTATGGTATTGTAGGGATGATTATCGCCATGCTTGCAACTGTCTTGGGCCCCGAAATGAAGCAGGGAGCTTATGTCTATATAATTGCTTCTGTTTCGGTTGCATCGCTTATTGGTTTAGCATTGGCAAGAAGGGTTGAAATGACATCGATGCCACAACTTGTGGCAATTCTACACAGTTTTGTAGGATTGGCTGCTGTTTTAGTAGGTTTTGGTTCGTATTTGGATGCGATTGGTAGCGAAATTGACAAAACAGCAGATGATTACCATGTGAAGCATGTAATACACCTCGTCGAAGTTTATTTGGGTGTGTTTATTGGTGCAATCACCTTTACGGGTTCGATTATTGCCTGGGCGAAACTTCAGGAAAAAATCGTGATTGGCAAAAAAGTATACAAGCCTTTTATATTCAGAAGCAAACCACTGCTGTATCCCGGTCGACACGCTGTTAATATTACTTTGGTGCTCATTTGTACAGTAATGGGTGTCTTGTTTACACTGACAGAAGATACAAATCTTGCCATGATTTATCTGCTCAGTATGACAGCAATAGCCTGCTTTATCGGTGTCATGCTGGTAATGGCAATTGGTGGTGCCGATATGCCTGTAGTCGTTTCGATGTTAAATTCCTATTCGGGTTGGGCAGCCTCTGCCGCAGGATTTATGTTGGGCAATGACCTGCTCATTGTTACAGGTGCATTAGTAGGAAGCTCGGGAGCAATTCTTTCTATTATTATGTGTAAGGCGATGAATCGTTCTTTCTTCTCTGTCATTTTTGGTGGTTTTGGTAATGCGCCCACAGGTGGACCTGCCAAGGAAATCGAAGGAGAAGTTACTGCCATGACGCACGAAGAAGTTGCAGCATTGTTGAAAGAAGCCAAATCGGTAGTTATTGTTCCGGGTTACGGTATGGCAGTTGCTAAGGCACAATATCCAATTTATGAAATGGTACAAACCTTGCGTAAAGAAGGCAAAAATGTTCGCTTTGCCATTCACCCTGTTGCCGGACGTCTGCCGGGGCATATGAATGTACTGCTCGCCGAGGCAAATGTGCCCTACGATATTGTGTTGGAAATGGATGAAATAAACGATGATATGCCCAATACCGATATTGTAATGGTAATTGGTGCAAATGATGTGGTCAATCCAGGTGCACAAGACGATCCGTCAAGCCCAATTTACGGAATGCCGGTTATCGAAGTCTGGAAGGCCGAGCATGTTATCGTGATGAAGCGCTCTATGTCTGCAGGTTATGCGGGGGTGGAAAATCCGCTGTTCTATAAAAATAATACCGACATGCTTTATGGCGACGCTAAAGTAAGTGTTGAAAAAATCCTTGGATTTTTAAAGTCATAAGTCAGCAATTGACAATAAAAATAAAAATGGGTAAACTCTTACAGCTTTGAGTTTGCCCATTTTTGTGTTTTATAAGTAAAGAAATTGACTAGGAATTCCGAAAAATTTGTGTTGCTATATTTTTAGCATCGGCAAATTCTTGCAAAAGTTCGATCGATTCTTTTAGATATTTTTCAAGCACTGGATTACTACCAAAATCGAAGAAAACCCAGAGGCAATTTTTAGTTTCAGACCTAATTCCGGTTCTTTCCGAATCGCTGGTAGGGCAGCCGAATGCACCAGTCAGGTCACGTAGTATAGGTAAATTTTCAATATTTAGCTGGCCTCTGCCGAGGCCTTCATAATAGTCGCTAGCAAGTCCTCTTTCGAGGGTAATTTCTCCATTAATTGAATCTGCATCGTACCCGCCAATAGAGAAACCGCTTGTAAAAGAAATCAGATTGATTAGGTTGACTACATTATTGACAGAATAGAGTTCTTTACCGGAAATTATTCTTCTCAGCAAAGCTTCAGCCGAGGGGCGATAACGGCTGGGGTCTTTTCCCAGAGCCTTGTATGCTGCTCTTGCCATTAGAATTGTTTCCATTTTCGGCAGTTCGCTATATTTATCAGATATCATTCTCGATTCAAGGATGATTTTATCCCATAATTCTTTATTTTCGCTTTGAATAATAATATTGGACGAAATTACTCCAAGTCTAATTTTAGGGCATTTTTCGAGGATTTCTTCCGAAATAGAAATATTTATCATACTAAAAAAGTAACTTTTACAGAAGGTTTTTTTTATTGAAGACCAAATTTACAACCTTAACACAAATAAAAGCCCCTTCTTATTATGAAAATAAAGGATTTAATGATCAAAATCAGTTGTTTGTATTTCTTCTTATTGGTCAATCAAACAATATTTGGGCAACAGTATACAGTAAATACTGTACCTAATCCTAAAACGACGAACAATACCTGGGTTTCAGATCCTGACAATCTTATATTTTCCGATGTAGAAAAACTGCTGAACGATAAAATAAGTATCATTGAACAAAAAAGCAGTTGTGAAATCGCTTTGGTAGTGCTCAAAAGTATTGGCAAAGATAATCCTGCTGATTTTTCGGTGAATCTTTTCAATTATTGGAAGGTAGGTAAAGCCGGAAAAAATAATGGCCTACTGATACTAATTGTGATGGATCAGAGAAGGGTAGAGTTTAAAACTGGTTATGGCTTGGAGGCCACGCTCACCGATAAAGAATGTGTCGATATTCAACAGAATTATATGGTGCCAAATTTCAAAAGCGGTGATTATGCACGAGGTTTATCTGCCGGAATAGATGCTGTAGCTATCGAACTCTTAGGCAAAGAAAATTGGCAAAGAACCCCCATGCCCGATGAGCTTATTATGCTTCAGATGATTGCATCTAGAACTGGAAAAAAGCGATCAAATACACAAAGGGTCTTTGATGCTGATACCCTTTTAAGCGATTCAATACACAGCATTTCGGAGCAGATTGCAAAAACTTTTAAGGATTCATTTAAGTTAGGCACTTATTTCTATGTCTACAAAAGCCTGAATGGTATCAGTCCGACTAAAATGAGTGGCTATCTCGATAGCATACATGCTTATTCAAAGAATAATAAAAATCTAATGATTTGGGTTTTTGATGGTAAAACAAAATCCTTTGATCTTTTTAGTAAATTCGAAGACCAGAACAATGTATACAATAACAGGGCCTTGCTCGATTATTTCAGAGAACAGCTTCAACAATACAACCAGGAGGGAAGTGTTTATATGTTTCAACTTGCTATTACAGAAATGCTTCAAACAGTATTGAGCGACAGCATGAAACAGTTGAAAATCAAAACACAGCTTGAGAATGAAGCCGAAAAACAAAAATTAAAAGAAACTACTCGGGAAAATTATGAACCTATTAAAAAAGGCAATAGTTTTTGGTGGATAGTTTTTGTATTTTATCTGTGGGCAACAGGAATTTTTACTTTGGTGACATTGCTGTTCATTTTATCGGTTCAGTTTGTGGAAGATCCTTACCGAAAATATAAACTATTGGTTTTTTTGTCTTTTGATATCTGGATGTTTTTGTTCCCGATTCCTTTCATCGGAATTGGCCTCTGGATTGATAAATTGAAACAAGGTTATAGAGATGCACCCAGAAAAGACCCAAAAACAGGAAAAGAATTATTCAAACTGTCGGAAAAGGAAGAAGATAAATTCCTCAAGTCAGGACAATTAACCGAAGAAAGGATTAATTCAATCCATTACGATGTTTGGGCCAGTGAAGATAAGAAGGAAATTCTGGTTTTATCTTACCCAATTTATTTTACAAAATATAGCCGCTGTCCAAAATGTAGTACTAAGGCATATTACCTGGTATTTAACAGAACAATTACATCTGCAACGACATATTCATCAGGTGTTGGTGAGAAAAAATATGAATGTAAACATTGCAAGCATACACATCAGTACACATATGTGATACCAAAGATTGAAAAATCATCCTCGTCTTCATCTTCTTCCAGGTCTTACGGAGGCAGTGGCGGTGGCGGTTCCTTTGGTGGAGGCAGCAGTGGCGGCGGGGGTGGAGGTAGCAGCTGGTAGTGCTCAACATAAAAAATGCCGCCTGATCTATATTGACCAGGCGGCATTTTTATTCAAATTTTATCATTATTGAACAACCGGAATTGTACTCAATTTAACAATTGAAGAAGGATTGGCAATGTTATATTGCACTAGTCCGTCTTTGCCAATTACAAGCAATACATCGCGGTAAGGAGATGCAATGGCATCGAAAGTGGCGATGCTGTTGTCACTGGCAAGGAGATTGTTGCCTATTTCAAAGTCATTCGAAGCATCGAAAACTTTGAGTCCTGCATTGCCATCGCAAAGGTATAAAATATTGTTTTTGATGCTTAATCCATGCGGGTTGGTCATCGGATGCGATTTTACCAAAGTTGGATTGAAAATATTACTGATATCGATTACATCGAGCTGATTGGTGAAATTCTCACACATGGTACCGCCACGAAGTGTAACATAAGCTCTGTTTCCGCTAACAAAAACAGGATCGCAGGCATTGGCGTGTTGAAATTCACTGATTTGTGTAGGACTCTCCGGATTGCTGAGGTCGTAGATAAACATACCTGCATTACCCCCAATGAAAAGATAATTATTATAAGGGAAAACCGTTTCGATATTCGTCCAGCTGACATTTACATTGCTTTTCTGCACGGGGTTGCTTAGATTTGAAATGTCGAAAGCATGCAGATTACTGTTATCTACTGTGTACAGGTAGTCACCATTCAGTGTAAATCGGGCCATTGAACCACCTACTCCTGCAGTTGCGTCACCACTACGGCCCGAACCGCTGTTGTTGCCGCCAGTGGCTCCACCTTGAGACATCGTTGCGAAAACCATATCTTCCTGCATCATCGGATTGCCCCATCCACCGCCTACGTTTTCACCGCAGACAACATCTTCTGTAACTTCCTTAGAGATATAAGCTACACAGAGTCTGCCATTTTCATCGGTTCCGTAATTAGGGAAAACATTCTCATCTCGGTCGGCCAAAACAGGTTGCATTGGAATTGATAAATCAATGCTGAGTAAGTCGATATAACTATCGGCATAAAGCATATTGCCCTTTACTGCCATATCGAGGTTTCCATTTATTTTAATGAAGCCAACATTTACAGGATTAGACGGATCGCTGTTGTCGAATACATGTATGCCTTCCAATTGTTCGTTCACCAGCAGATAACTGTGGTAGAGATAGATTTTACCCGGATTTTTAAGTGCCCGAGCAGCTTCCATACCGATCGGCTGTCTTATTTCATCGAGGGTTTTGTAAACCGGCTCATATTTGACATAGGTCATGCGTGTAGTACATTTGTCTTTTGTACAGCTGGTGAATAGGCTAATTAAAGCAAAAAATATTAGGATTGATTTTTTCATATTGATATATTTGATATTAATCTTCAATGAGATAATTGCTTGATAATAATAACGTGTAAAATTAAAAAAAGGAAGTCATATTGTCAATTTAATCATATACTTTAACAAATCAGTAAAGCATTATAAAAAATAAAAATGCCGAAACATAAGTATGAATCGGCATTTTTAAGAATCGAATTGGATTTTATTTTTTCTTTTTAATACTTTGTCCCTCTGCAATAAAGTCTTTGCTATTTACGATAGCCCCGTCAATTCTGTGTACTAGTTTTCCTTCGCTGTCGAGAAAAAGAAAGCAGGGGAAACCCTGAACTTTATATTTCTGTGCAAATTCTTTACCCATTGCATCTGTGTCATAGAGTTTTGTACTGATAAAATTGCTGTTGTAAAATTCGCCAACTGCCTTGTCGGGAAAAACTTTTTTATCCATTTGTTTACACCAATAGCACCAGGTAGCGGTCATGTCTACCATAATAAGTTTATTTTCTTTGGCTGCTTTTTCTGTAAGAGCATTCCAGTCGAAAGTTTCAAATTTTACCTGTGCGTTTGCCTTAGTCAGTCCAAGTATAAAAAGGCATGCAATTAACATTAAATTTTTCATAAGCTTTATTTTTTGCTGGTTATGTCTTACAGTATTCCAAAACCATACCAAATAAAAAAGCCCCATAAAAATGAGGCTTAGAATTTGTTGCAGAGGCAGGACTCGAACCTACGACCTTCGGGTTATGAGCCCGACGAGCTACCGCTGCTCCACTCTGCGATTTTTGATGATGCAAAGATAGAGGACTTTATTTGTAATTCAAATTTTTATTAAGTTTTTTTTAATATAAATTATTTCAGGGGAACTGAGCGGAACATTAAATGGCTTAAAAGTTACCCGCGCAGGGTATTTGATTTTGTAAATTATTGATAGTAAATTTATATCGAGGCTATTTTATTGAAATAAAAAATCAAAGCTGGTTAAACTAAAGTTAAAGATTGATTTCAACCTTTTTATTTAAATTCTGTTATCTATCTTGTGCTTTTTAAAGTTTTACTTCATGAAAAAACAGTTTTCTTTATACACATCATTTCTTATGCTCAGTATCTTGAGCATTTCTGCTATGTTCTTTTTAAATTCTGTTGAAGACAAAAAGCTTGTGATGGATCAAAAAACAGCTGCAAATAATCAAACAGCAAAAACTGAAAGTATGTATGCAGATTCAACAGATCAAAAGCAAACTGCAAATCTAAAAAGAGCTAAGCAAGATAATTATCTGCCAAATGTTACTATTCTGAATTACGTCATTCAAAAGGGAATTGAATCACTTCCTGTACTCAGATTGAAAGATTTTATACCCCTATTTAAAGGAAAACAAAGTTAAAAAATAAAATTATGAGAAATACCAACAACCTCGCAATGCTGTTACTAGCATTTTTTTTATTTAGTTCAATCGCTGTAAATGCGCAGAAAACAGTGTATGATTTTATTGTGAATGATATCAGCGGCAAAAAAGTAAGTCTTTCCGACTACAAAGGTAAAACGCTGCTTATTGTCAATGTTGCTTCGAAATGCGGTCTTACGCCACAATACGAAGATCTTCAGGCATTGTATGAGAAATACAGCGAAAAGGGTTTGGTTGTTTTGGGTTTTCCGGCCAATAATTTCATGGGACAAGAGCCTGGAAGCAATTCTGAAATCAATTCATTTTGCAAAGAACAGTATAAGGTGAGCTTCCCAATGTTCTCTAAAATTTCTGTTCAAGGCGAGAATATTCACCCACTATACGCATACTTAACAAGCAAAAAGGAAAACGGTCATTCAGAAATTCATGTAAAATGGAACTTCCAGAAATTTCTTATTAGCCCTGATGGTAAATTAGTCGATGTGATTCTACCTAGAGAAAGGGTAAAAGACGCAGACGTAGAGAAAAGAATTGTGAAGTTTTTAAAGTAAGATTTCACTTTTTACTGATTCTGCCGTTCTCTTCAATCTGCAGTGCACCTTTCGGAAAGTCTAGTTTTGTAAGTTCTTTCAGGTGCTTTATCGCCAATCCGCTGCTGTCATATCTAGGTATGCCTTTATCTATTTGCTTTGTAGGTATTGCCCTTGCTTCCAAAAATTCACCTTTTTTATTGATTGCCACCTGCATTAGCGGAGCGTGCCTTGTAAACTCGTTACGTCCGAAAGGTCCATAAGTACAGAAATTACCCAAACTGTACATAATCATCCAGTCTTTATAGAGTTCTACAGCCCTCACAACATGCGGTCCCGTGCCTATAGTAAGATCTGCACCATTATCAATACACAAATGAGCGGTTGAGTACATATTTCCACGATTATGTTCGAGAAAAACTTCATCTTCTTTTAGAACACGCCTATATTTAGGCCCTTCTGCGCCACCATGCAGCGATACAATCATAATATCCGATTTGGCTACGGTCTCGCGCAATACTTTCAATAACTTTACCGAGTCGCGGATTCCCACACAACCATAAAATTCTGCAAAGGCGCAAAAACCATACTTTATGCCATCTCGTTCAAAAACGGTACAAGGTCTGTCGAAAGAACCTGCCGGCTCAAGGCCCATTTCTACCAGTTTTTTCGATGTAAAAATCCTTCCTGCCGTATTAAAATCTTCGAGGTGATTGCAGGCGATATTGAGAAAATCGAAACCGGCTTCTTTAATTCTGTTCACACAATATTCCGGAATCTGAAAACGATAGCAATATTTTTTATCCTTGCATTCTCTTGATGGGCAATCACAACCTGTAATTACGCCTTCGAAATTGGCAAAGGCAAGATTGGGTTTCGAGATATATGGAACCAAATCTGTAAAGAGCGTTCTTCCTTCGTCCGGTGGCAATGCAATA
>JBIPOO010000237.1:0-6183 GCA_044379045.1 Saprospira sp. | reverse complement strand
TGCAGCTATTCCTTTTGCCTTTGCAATTTCCAATGCACGAGCATTAAGCTTTTTGTCATAAGCATCTTTCATATCGGGAAAACGGACACCAAAACGGGTCTCATTTGGACCACGCAGCGGATTTTCGGGCATCAGATTGATATGATCTTCAATCATGACAATATCGCCGCTTTCTACAGATGCATTAACACTGCCTACTGCGCTTGAAATAAACAAACGCTCAATATTCAGCAATTTCATGACTCGAACAGGAAAGGTAACCTGACGGGCCGAATAGCCTTCGTAATAATGAAAACGTCCTGCCATCGCCACTACCGGAACACCTTCGAGATGCCCCAATACCAGTTTGCCGGCATGTCCTTGCACCGTAGATACGGGGAAATAGGGGATTTCATCGTAGGGAATTTCGCAATGTACCACTATTTCTTTGGCAAGATTTCCAAGGCCGGTCCCCAGGATTATTCCAAATTTGGGTATAAAATTATCGCTGCGGTTCTGAATATATTCAACTGCTTCGAGCGCCCTTTCGTATTGATTGATGTCCATTGTTTCGATATTTTTTTTGAACCGTCTGTTAACAGTTCCTCATTGAGCGGCAAAGATAGTCATTTATTTTCAAAGAAATATCAGACAGATAATCCAAGAGTTGTTTTTAAGATTAATAGATAGAATCATTTATCTATATTTGCACATTGGTTAATTTTATAAGTTTCTCAGAAATTGTGTAATTTAGCCTTAGATACAATAGCAAAATGCTTATTCTATGAAAAAAACAGACATACTGGTAATCGGCTCGGGTGTAGCCGGACTGACTTTCGCCATAAAAATGGCCGAAAAGCATACAGACAGAACCATTACTGTCTTGACAAAAACCGAACCGGGCGAGAGCAATACACGCTATGCACAGGGTGGTGTAGCCGCAGTTTGGGACGACAATAAGGATTCTTACAGAAAACATATTGAAGATACCCTCGATGCAGGTGATGGCCTCTGCAAAGAAGAAATTGTTGAGATTGTGGTGAAAGAAGGACCCATCAGAGTCAATGAACTCATTGAATGGGGTACTCGTTTCGACAAGGACAAAACAGGCTCACTATATGACCTGGGTCGTGAGGGCGGACATTCGGAAAATAGGATTCTCCACTATAAAGACCTTACAGGCTGGGAAATACAGCGCGCACTGCTGGAAAAGGCCGAACAGCTGCCCAATCTTGAAATATTGGATCATTTTTTTGCAATTGATATCATTACACAACATCATTTGGGCCGTTATATCACCCGCCTCAGCTCCAATATTGAATGTTATGGCTGCTACGCCCTCAACAAAAAAACCAATACAATTGAAACGATTCTGGCTAAGGCAACCGTAATGGCATCGGGTGGTGCAGGGCAAGTTTATAAGGCCACCACAAATCCTGTAATCGCTAGTGGAGATGGCATTGCTATGGTTTACAGAGCAAAGGGAAGGGTAGAAAATATGGAATTTATACAGTTTCATCCCACCTCGCTTTACAATCCTGCAGGGGAAAATCCTGCTTTTTTGGTGTCGGAGGCTGTGCGTGGTTTTGGTGCAATCTTAAAAGATGCCGAGGGAAATGAATTTATGCACAAGTACGATGAGCGAAAATCGCTTGCTCCACGCGATATTGTTGCCCGTGCCATCGACAACGAAATGAAACAGCGTGGTACCGAGCATATGTATCTCGATTGCCGACATTTGGATAAAGAAGAATTCCTAAAACATTTCCCTACAATTTACAATAAATGTGTAAGTTTGGGTATCGACCCTATGCAAACCATGATTCCGGTTGTACCGGCCTGTCACTATCTCTGCGGCGGTATCAAAACTGATGCTATTGGAAGAAGTTCCATTCACAATCTTTATGCCTGCGGAGAATGTACCAGCACAGGCTTGCACGGCGCTAATCGATTGGCATCGAATTCACTGCTCGAGGGTTTGGTATTTGGACATAGAATCTTTACTGACCTTTCGCAGCGCATCGACAGCCTTGAGTGGAAAGAGGGTATCCCCGCCTGGAATGCCGAAGGTACTTCCGACCCTAAGGAAATGGTTTTGATTACCCAAAGCATGAAAGAGTTGAAGGAAATCATGAGCAGCTATGTTGGTATCGTCCGCAGCAATGTGCGTCTCGATCGTGCTTATGCGCGTCTGCACCTACTTTATGAAGAAACAGAGGATTTGTATAACAATACAACCATATCTCCACAGCTTTGCGAACTGCGCAACCTTATTACGATTGCTTATCTTATCACCCGATCGGCAGCTACCAGACATGAGAGCCGTGGATTGCATTACACAACCGATTATCCGGGGCAACAGGAGTTTTTGGATGATACCATATTATAATTTGAGAATTTGGAAATTTGAGAATTTGAAAATTGTGACGAAGTTCCGTAAATTGAAAGTAATAATGAGTGTTTACTTGTTATTAAATGATCTTCAAATCTCCAAATTTTTAAATTAAAAAATTCTTTCCTCTTCAATTCTTTAATTCTTTCCTCTTTAATTCTTTCCTCTTCAATTCTTTCCTCTTCAATTCTTCAATTCTTCAATTCTTCAATTCTTCAATTCTTCAATTCTTTCCTCTTCAATTCTTTTATTCTTTCACCCTTTCACCCTTTCATCCTTTCACCCTTTCATCTTTCATCTATATCAGTGAACATCTCTTCCAAACTACTCGAAAATGCCGTAAATGCCCTTGCTACCCTTCCCGGAATTGGTAAAAAATCGGCATTGCGCCTGGCGCTTCATTTGTTGATGCGTGATAAGGAATCGGTTCAGAGTTTTTGTGCGGCGATTAGCGGCATGCGCAACAATATTCTTTTCTGCAAAAAATGCCACAATTTGTCCGATGCCGATTTGTGTTCAGTTTGCGCCTCGCATCGTAGGGAGCAGAGCCTAGTTTGTGTGGTGGAAAGCATCAAGGATGCGATGGCAATTGAAAATACGCAACAATACAATGGAACCTATCATATTTTGGGGGGTATCATTTCACCAATCGAAGGTATCGGGCCCAATGATTTGAATATTCAAAGTCTGGTACAGAGGGTCGAAAGTAGAGAAGTAAAAGAAATTGTTATGGCATTAAGTCCCAGTATCGAGGGCGACACAACTATATTTTACATTTCAAAACTGCTTAAAGATGCCGATATAAAAATCTCAACCATCGCTCGTGGAGTTTCTTTTGGTGGAGAATTGGAATATACCGATGAACTAACTTTGGGCAGAAGCATTGTAAGCAGAATACCTTATAAAAATGAATAAATAAAAGAAATTAGATTGTTGAGCTTAAAATATTAAACTGAAAAACATCCATTAAAAACATGGAAAACAGTTCCGAAAATTCACAAAATAATTATCCCTCCTGGGTAAAAAATCTACAGGAGAACTCATGGGAATTGGAATTACTCATTTCGGGTGGTGCCATTTTTACTCTGTTACAGTTATCAAGTTTATGGATAGAATGGTTTGAGACAAATAGTGTTTTTGGTGGACTACCCGGTGGTGGTTTGATTTTAATTTTTGGAGTTCTGGGAATAGAGGTATTAAAAATAGGCTTCATTACGCATTTAATCCTCAGAGCCTATTGGATTTCAAGTGTTTGTATCAATTATGTTTTCCCGGATGGGATAAAACGTGAAAAAATTAGTTGGAAGAAACCTTTTAAGTATAGTCAAAATGAAGATAGAGATTTAATCCCAACCATACTAATAGTTGACAAGCTATGTGGGACCGTAATATTTTTGTCCATACGAGCTGCCTTTTTAATGGCCGGTATTATAATTTGTATTTTTCTGCTTTTATCTATACCTATTTCTATTAATCTTGATTTTGATTTTTTAGGCTACATCCTAATCTTTATTCTTTTTATATATTTCCTTGATTTTATTTTACTTGGTTTTTTGAGAACAATACCCTATCTAACCTATATTTTATTTCCCTTTTTTAAATTTCTTGATATCATCACTTTAAGGATATTCTTTAAAAGGCAAGAGCTTTTGTTTTTTACCAATATTACAAAATGGAAGTTTATATTTGGAGTTAGTATTTTTCTATCATTTGCAATAATATTCAGCTATGTAAACCTATACAGATCTATGCATTGGCCGAATATTTTTGACAAGCGAGAATTCAAGTGGTCGATGGCGAACGCAGCGCATTTAAATGATTTTATGTATAAAGACGCCAATGAAGATAAAAATTCAGCATACTACATACAGTCAAAACTCATTAAAGATAATCATATTGAGCTGTTCATAAGATATCATTATATTTTTGATTTTTTAATGAAAGGTCTTGGCAAAGAAGATAATGTTAAATACCTTTCAGACCTCCTCGAGGTATACATTGATGATGAATTACAAAAAGATATTGTATGGCATACAACCTGGAAAAATAGCATGTCTAAAATAGGAATTACTGCAATGATTCCAATCAAAAAACTAGAATCCGGAAAATATTTACTTGGTTTTAGAATAAAACCTGCACTTTTAGAGAAAATAATTAAATTCTATTCTGATAGACCTGGAGATTTGCAAACTATTAAAGATGAATTTTTAGAACCTGTTATTATTCCCTTTTGGAAAGATTTTTAGTCAGAATTTAATTTATACAATTTTTTACCCAACTTAAAATTTTAAATAAAAACGAATAGAAGATTATCAGTTTCGTCTAAGGGACAAGCTGAAAAACTATAAACATGAAACTTAGCGTCGTCATCGTCAATTACAATGTAAAATACTTCCTCGAACAGGCACTGCTTTCTGTCCGAAAAGCAACTGCGAAGCTGCATGTGGAGGTTTTTGTAGTTGACAATAATTCATCCGATGAATCGGTGGCGATGGTTCGTGAAAAATTTCCCGAGGTTCATGTCATTGCCAATAAAGATAATGTTGGCTTTTCAAAGGCAAACAATCAGGCAATTCACCTCTCAAAGGGCGAATATGTTTTACTGCTCAATCCAGACACCGTTGTTCGCGAAGATACATTTGAAAAAACCGTTGCCTTTATGGATGCAAATCCAGATGCTGGCGGATTGGGTGTAAAAATGATTGATGGCAAAGGCAATTTCCTGCCCGAATCGAAAAGAGGTTTTCCCTCGCCAGAAGTAGCTTTTTATAAGACCTTTGGACTATCGAAACTGTTTCCAAAATCTAAGCGATTCAATAAATACCATTTAGGCTATCTAAGTGAAAATGAAACGCATGAGGTAGATGTGCTATCGGGGGCTTTTATGCTTATGCGCAAGGCTGTTTTGGATAAAATCGGCCTGCTCGACGAGGCTTTCTTTATGTACGGAGAGGATATTGACCTATCCTACAGGGTGGTAAAGGGCGGTTTTAAAAACTATTATTTTGCCGATACTACCATCATACATTACAAGGGCGAGAGTACAAAGAAAGGCAGCCTCAACTATGTGAAGACCTTTTATCAGGCTATGATCATCTTTGCCCGCAAACATTTTGGGGGTAATAAAGCGGGACTTTTTATTTTGATGCTGAATGCGGCCATCTGGTTCAGAGCAGGATTAACCCTTTTTTCCAATATCCTCAAAAATTGGTACAAACCTGTAATGGATGCTGCGGTAATTTTCACAGGTATGTATTTTATCAAGGACCTTTGGGCAACGCTGCGCTTTCACGATCCGCTCTATTTCAAAGCAAGTTTATTGTATTTCAATTATCCACTGTATATTTTCGTATGGCTTTTTGCGGTTTATTTGCGTGGCGGCTATGACAAAAACGGCAGAGTAAAGCATCTTGTATCGGGTATTGTCATTGGTTCTTTGGTCATTTCAGCAGTTTACGGATTTTTGCCCTCACATCTGCGTGCATCCCGTATGCTGATAGTATTTGGGACATTTTGGACAATTTTGAGTATGCTTGGCCTACGTAGTATGCTTGCTTTCATTCGAAAAGGCAGATTTGTCATTGATGAACCTAAAAGTAACAAGCTCATAATTGTAGGCGAAACGAATGAAAGCAAAAGGGTTTTGGAACTGCTCTACTCAGCCAGGGTCAATGTAAATATGGTTGGAATTGTATCGCCTGAAGAGGGCAATGTCGATTATGACAACTACCTGGGTTCGGTCGATCAATTGAGGGAAATTGTTGGCATTTATGCTGTGAATGAAATCATCTTTTGCGGCAAAGACATTAGTT
>JBIPOO010000236.1:0-6239 GCA_044379045.1 Saprospira sp. | reverse complement strand
ATTATCAATAAGCAAATCAGGTTTGTCTGATGTGCAAATTCAAATAAAAGGCTCTAAAAGTATTAGTAACAGGGTTTTGCTCATTCAGGCGCTCTCAAATAAAGATGCAAAAATAACTAATATATCGAATTCTGGAGATACTAAAATTATGCAACGTTTGTTGAAAAACAGCAATGAATTGGTACTCGATGCAGGCGATACCGGTACAGCTTACAGATTTATGACGGCATATCTTGCCTTATTACCCGCTAAGCATTTTCTTACGGGCAGTTCAAGCATGTTGAAAAGACCAATTTCCGTTTTGGTCGATGCGTTGAATGCTATCGGAGCAAAAATCTCTTACTCCGGTAAAAAAGGATTCCCGCCCTTGTCAATTGGAACTCCTGAATTCGAAAAAGGTAAAAGTGAGCTAATAGTAAATGCTTCTGTAAGCAGTCAATACATTTCGGCACTGCTCATGATTGCACCCTGTCTGCCAAATGGTCTCAGCATTAGAACAGAAAATAAAGTAGTGTCTGAACCATATATCGACATGACTATTTCATTGATGCAGTATTTTGGTGCAAATGTTACAAAATTTGAAAACAATATAAATGTTGATAATGGTAAATATATTATAACGCCCTATGAAATAGAATCCGATTGGTCGGCAGCTTCTTATTTTTACGCTTTTGCGGCTATAGCCCAAAATGATGTTTGTATATCAATTAAAACACTGTATAAAGACAGTTTGCAGGGCGATTCGCGTATAGCTGTGATTATGCAAAGTTTTGGAATTAAAACCACTTTCAGTGATGATGGAACCATACTAATAGACAATCGGGGTAGAAAAAGACCCATAAATTTTGACTGTGATTTTAGTAATTTTCCCGATCTGGCTCAGACACTCGCTGTTGTGTGCGCTGCTTTGAATGTTCCTTCAATGCTTAGTGGATTAAGTACCCTGAAGATTAAAGAGACTGACCGTATTGTGGCATTGAAAACGGAATTGGAAAATATGGGCGCCGTGTTGGATGCCGATAATGAATCGCTTAGAATAATCAAAGGAATAGATCCTACATTATCACCAAAACAAATCAATACATGGAACGATCATCGTATGGCCATGTCATTTGCTCCCCTTGTACTGGTCTATAGTGCATTAAAATTTGACGATGCAGAAGTAGTAACAAAATCTTATCCTGATTTTTGGGAGGATTTGAAAAAACTTGGAATTTCTATAAAATAGAAAAGCCCCCAGATCGAAGATAGGAGGCTTTGTAACTATTTTTCAGTTATTTAACTGCTTTGTTTTAAGGCATCTGCTGCAGCTTTATCCTCAAGGAATTTTTTTACAGCCTTTGATGTCAATGATTTAGGACGTTCGAGTGGCATACCCAAAGCTCTCGACCAGATACCGGCAGCCAAAACACCCAATGCACGCGATACGCCAAAGAGTACTGTATAGTAGCTGAATTCGTTCATGCCATAATGCATGAGCAGCGCTCCTGAGTGTGCATCGACATTAGGCCATGGATTTTTTACTTTACCAAGATCCTGAAGAATTGGCGGTACAATCGTGAAAAGTCTCCACACAATGTTAACGATAGGATCATCTTTGATATATTCTTCAGCAAAATGACGTTGAGCAATGTACCTTGGATCTGGCTGACGCAAAACTGCGTGACCATAACCTGGTATAACTTTGCCTTCGGAAAGCGTGCGGTTAATATATTCTGAAAGCTCGTCATTTGTAGGCGTATTAGTGCCCAGGTCCTCTATCATTTCCAAAATCCATTTGATAACCTCCTGATTTGCCAGGCCGTGTAATGGACCTGCAAGGGCATTAATGCCGGCAGAGAGACTGTAGTAAGGATCGCTGAGGGTAGAACCAACCAAATGGGTAGCATGGGCTGAGGCATTTCCTCCTTCATGATCAGCGTGAATTGTCAGATAAAGACGCATCAATGTTTTAAACATAGGATCGTCAGTATTGCCTAACATGTGTGCATAGTTTCCACCCCAGTCCAAAGACGGATCTGGTGCAATATGATTTCCGTTGTGGAAAGAACGACGATAGATATAGGCAGCAATTCTTGGTAATTTAGAGATAAGATTCATGCTATCCTCATAGTATGCGTCCCAATATTCATCTTTGCCCATCCCTTCGTCATATTTTTTTGCAAAAATTGAATCGGTTTGCAGCGAGAGAATTGCCATCGAAAATTGAGTCATTGGGTGGGTGCTTTCGGGCATAGATTCAAGCATATCAAACACATGCTTTGGAACTTCGGCACGCTTTTTCCATTCTTCCGATACCCAATATGCTTCTTCAGTAGTTGGAAGATCTCCTGTCATCATCAGCCAAAACAAGCCCTCAGGCATCGGTTCTTTACCGTTGGGTATACGCGGAAGAGAAGATCGCAATTGATTGATAGAATAACCACGGAAGCGGATACCTTCATTGGCATCGAGTTCAGATGGTTCCCAAATCATACATTTGATATCGCGCATTCCTTTGAATGCCTGGTCTATAGTAACATCACAGAGCTTTACGTGCCCGTGGTTTTTGAGAAGTTCTTTGTTTTCCTGAAATAGCGCAAGTGCTTTTTCGGCAAACTTCTGTTTTAGAATATCCATTGTTGAAAAATTAATAATTTAAGGTGATTCAATAAGTCGCTTCATTTGTTTGCAGAGTAAAAATAGCTTTTTTTCGCAATTTTTAAACCTATAATTCTAAAAACAACAACTTTTTAAAAAAAAAGTTAGCAGTTCATTGTTAAAAGCCCATTTTGAGTAATCTAAGCAGGTATTCACCATAGCCACTTTTTTTGTATTTTTGACCCAGTTTTTCCAATTGAGCTGTGTCAATGAATCCCATCTGATAGGCTATTTCTTCTATGCAACCTATTTTTAAACCTTGACGCTGTTCTATAACTTCAATGAACTGAGCGGCCTGCATAAGGGAGGTGATGGTGCCAGTATCGAGCCATGCAACGCCCCTGCCCATATTCATAACTTTGAGCTTTTGACGTTTAAGATATTCGAGGTTGACATCTGTTATTTCCAACTCACCCCTTGGACTTGGTTTCAGATTTTTTGAAATCTCAACTACCGAATTATCATAAAAGTAAATACCCGGAACAGCATAGTTAGACTTAGGCTTAGCGGGTTTTTCCTCAATACTTATGGCATTTCCGTTTTGGTCGAATTCAACAACACCATACCTTTCTGGGTCTGAAACCGGGTAAGCAAAAATTACACCGCCATGTTCATTTTTCGATGCCTGGAGCAGTTGCTCGTCGAGTTTACTGCCATAAAAAATATTATCACCAAGTATGAGCGCAACACTATCATCGCCAATAAATTCCTCTCCAAGAATAAAAGCCTGCGCAATGCCCTCTGGATTTGGCTGTTCGACATAACTGAAGTTACAGCCAATTTCGGCACCGTCGCCTAATAATTTTTTAAAATTAGGCAGATCGTAAGGCGTTGAGATGATTAAAATTTCCTTTATGCCAGCCGACATGAGCGTTGAAAGCGGATAGTATATCATGGGTTTGTCATAGACCGGCATCAACTGTTTGCTCACTGCAATTGTCAATGGATAGAGTCGGGTACCAGAACCGCCGGCTAAGATAATTCCTTTCATTTTTTTATTTAGATTATCAATATTTAATGTAATATTTAACTCCGTCTGTCCGATAAAAATTATTTTTCTGTCGGTAGAATGCTTAAAAATAACTTTATTTGCATCATTAGAAAAGTATTTACAGATTTTTTTAAAAAACTATTGTTAGGAGCTTTTGTTCTAAAAATAAAACCAGCCGGATATCAATATCTAAATGACCTATAACCGACAAGAAAAATTACTGCTTGCTTCACTAGCAGGTGCAAAATTTACACACATCATGGATTTTATGGTCATGATGCCATTGGGGCCTATGCTCATGAAAACAATGGATATAACGGCTCAGCAATTTGGATTTTTGGTGGCTTCCTACACCATAAGCGCCGGTGTTGCAGTTTTGTTGTCAGCAATATTTATCGATAAATTACCGCGCCGAAAAAGCCTGCTAATTGTTTACTTAGGTTTTATGCTGGGCACACTTGTATGCGGAATTTCAAACAGTTATTTTACATTGATGTTGGCCAGAATGCTTACCGGTATTTTTGGCGGGGTTTTGAATGCTTTAATCCTATCGACAGTAGGCGACAGTTTCCCTATTGAAAAAAGGGCAGGAGCCATGGGTGTTGTTTTAACTGCTTTTTCTGCCGCGGCAGCATTTGGTGTTCCTTTTGGAATTTATCTGGCTAGTCTGGGCGATTGGAATTGGCCATTTTTTGTCATTGTTATTTTGGCATTACCGTTATGGTTCGGTATGTTCTATTTCGTTCCTGCCGGAGAAAAAACTGTAAAACCCAAAGATGCAGTAAAAGAAGCCTATTTTGAGGTTTTCCTTCGAGTGCTTCGCAACCCAAATCAGCTAACAGCCTTAGGTATGAGTCTGGCATTAGTACTCGGTCAGTTTATGATCATTCCCTATATCAGTCCCTATATGGTGGGCAATATTGGATTTAGTCAGATGCAATTGGTTTACATATACTTATGCGGTGGATTGAGTACCCTGGTGACAGGGCCTATCATTGGGCGCTTAGCCGACAAATATGGACATAAGCGTTTGTTCCTCATTTTTGCTGCCTTTTCAATCTTACCCTTGCTACTTGTAACGCATCTCCCGAAGGTAGCTTTACCACTTGCACTTGTAGCAAGTACACTATTTTTTATATTCATCAGCGGTCGAATCATACCTTCTTCCACGATGGTAATCTCAAGCGTTGAAACTCGTTTCAGAGCAGGTTTTGTAAGTATCAACACTGCAATGCAGCAATTCGCAGCAGGATTGGCGGCAACAATCAGTGGTTCTGTTGTTACCGAAATTGTTGTTGAGGATGCTACCGTAAAAGCAATCAGTGGTTATCACTTAGTGGGTTATATGGCTGTAGCTCTTACACTTCTTGCTATGTTTTTAGGTAGCCGGCTAAAAGCGGTAAATTAACCTGGGCAATAGACAAAGTATTATTAAACTACTTTTTTGGAAGAAACATGAAAAATGAAAACAGCTGTACCTCTTGTGATGCAACCAATGATCCTATACTAAGCTATTGTATGTTTTGCAATACAGCCCTTCCCGAAAGCTCCATTGATACTTTGAAAGATGAGGAATTGTTCTCTAACTGTCTGGTTTGGTTGAGCAGATATGAAACCTTGGTTGAAAATCCCGATCAATTGCAGGTTTCAATGCTTAAAGACAATATGTATTATGCCTCCAATATTGTGAATTCAGGCTTTGGAAAACATACGATCTCCTTTATGACCGTTAGCTCATCGATAGAGCGGTATCTGAATATGTTGGAGGTAAAGTGTAGTAATTCCCCAGCCCTAAAAAATAAAATCTTTGAAATAAGAACGAGGTATAACCTTGCTAAAAGTAAATTAAATCAAACAAAAAAACAGGTAAATCGCAGAGCATTATACATTGGACTAGGCGCTGTTATTTTATTATTCGTACTTTTCTCTATAATTTTCTATATGGTGTCCGGAGAAAAAGATTCCATAAAACAGGAGAACGAACGACTTGAAATAATCGTACAACAAATTAACGCCTCAGTTGCAGAAGGAAAGGTTGATTATGCAATTTTACTTTGCTCGCAATTAGACTGGAACCGTCAGGGACTTAGTGGTGACCAGGACGAAGAGATGGAGAAAAAATGGAGCAGCAGAAAAGCAGAAATGTTGAAAGCTGTTAGGGCATTGAAAAAATAATTTTTTAAGACTTTGAGCTGCTGGTTTATTTCAATTCTTCCGCAATATAGACAAGGCCTTTTTTGATTCCCTCATAATATTTACCCTCTTTGAAGCGGGGAACAATTTGATTAATGATAATTGACTGGCATTCTTCATTGCTTAATCTTGGCCAGATTTCAGTGCTTGTTTCAATTCTTATCTGGCGTTTGTTTTTACTCATGACAATGAGTAAACCTTTTGGTCCTAATTTCCATTGATTACTGACAGCATAGGCATATTTTTCAAAGTTTTCAAAAGATCCAATATCTGGAACAGTCAGTATACAAATGTGATCATTTTTAATTTTAGAGGTCTTTTTCAGTAATTGTTTCAATGTTTTTTCTTCGCTTTCGTCAAAAATATCTTCAATATCCAGAAGATATTTCGAGTTCATGGACGGAATATCCTGAGC
>JBIPOO010000046.1:0-20401 GCA_044379045.1 Saprospira sp. | reverse complement strand
GGACTTGGTCTTTTTGCAATCTGGGCCGGAGTAAATGGAATTGTCTTTTTCCCACTTCAATTTGCAGGTTTACCGCTAGGTATGGCACTTATTATTTACGGACTGATTATAAAATCTTTCCTGTTATGGACCTTTGGAATAGCATTGGTCGTTGCTGCCCTTTTCGCATTTAGCTATATGGTACTAATGTTTACAATCGGTACCAGAAAAAATCAGCCGAAGTAATCAATATTATTTCTGAGCTGCAAAAGCCCATAATTTTTCTCTGTTTTCTTTCGACAAAGTAACATCTTTTCCGGGTAAAAAGGCAATAGCAACTTTTTTTCTACCATGCTTAATGAAACCTTTTGTTGCCCTTATTTTTCTCTTACCTATTTCAATTTCAAGATGAACCATATCTGTCATTAGTCCTTTTACATTGAAAAAATCTTCAAGTTCTGTTGAAAAAGATATAATTTGACTTGGCGAAAGTTCTTTGAGCAAGTCTTTGAACAATGGCTGACATAATTCGAGATCTGATTCGGAAATCTGTCCGACTTCTTCAGAACGGAATGGACAATAATAACTATCCATTATAGTTTCAATCGGATAAACTCCAAAGTATTTATCCAAATAAGGAATTGTTTTTTGCCATTTTTGGATATCGATGGAAATATCAGGTAAATGAGTCTGCGCTAAATATTTTGCCTCTTTTTCAGCTTTGGGATTAAGGTCTAAAAGCAACAAAGATTCTTTATATTCAGCAGTTTCTGCAATATTAAAATACCATTCTTTTGCATTTTCTTTGGCGAAACGATGAACCTTACTCTGTTCGAAAAGAATAGCCGCCTTGTCGAAAATGAGTTCTATGTTTTTACTACGGTGTTTAGGAAGTGTTGGTAACACAGTGACTATTTCTGACAAATTTTGAGCATCTTCATTTTCAGAATGTTCTGCTTTGAAATCAGCTTCGCGTATCATTGCCATATCAACCTGTCTTTTTGCCAGGTCAACCCTTACTATTCTAACCCAAACGGTATCGCCCATACGTTTAGATTCTGCTGCAGATTTGATATGGAAGCCATCTTCGAGTAAAACAAAATTATCATACATGTTTTCATACCTGATGAGTCCTTCGCAGAAGTTCTGTTTTACTTCGGCATAGACTCCGAATTCGGTCATGCCTGAAATAAATGCTTCGAAAGAATCACCCACATGATCCTGCAGATATTCAGCCTGTTTGTACTTGGTCGACTCGCGTTCTGCTTCCATCGCATTGCGCTCTTTTTTGGAAATATGCTTACAGAGTTCCTCCAGTTTTGCCGGATTCAGTTTGGTTGTTTTGCCTTCCAGAAAAAGTTCAAAATTACGGTGAACCAGTACATCGGCATAACGTCTGATAGGCGAAGTAAAATGGGCATAATCTTCAAAAGCAAGCCCAAAGTGTCCTATATTATTGGTTGAATAAGCCGCCTTGGCCATAGTTCTGATACCCAATTGCTGTAAAACTGCCTGTTCGTTTTTACCTTCCGAGTCTTTCAAGAGTTTATTAAAGGCAGAATAAACCGAGTCAGTATTTTTGATATTCATCTGATAGCCGAGACGCGATGCAAAGTTTGCAAAGTTCTGCACCTTTTCCATATCAGGCAGGTCGTGAATACGGTATACAAATGGGATTTGAGGACCGCCGGCTCGCATGTTATCCATGATTTTTTTAGCTACCATTTTATTAGCCAGCAGCATAAAGTCCTCAATGAGCATGTGTGCGTCTTTGCGTTCTTTTACATAGGCCTCGAGCGGTTTGCCGTTCTCATCAAGCTTGAAGCGAATTTCGGGCGACTCAAAATTGATAGCGCCTTTTTTGAATCTCGCTTTACGAAGTATATGAGCATAACGATTGAGCAGACGAATCTCTTCGGCAAAATCACCTTCATTACCATCCAGAACTTCTTGCGCTTCTTCATAAGTGAATCGACGGTTCGAATGGATGACAGTCTTGCCATACCATTCATTCAGGATTTTACCTTCCTGATTAAATTCAAAAATTGCCGAAAAAGTTAATTTGTCTTCATTTGGTCTTAAAGAACAAACTCCATTAGACAATTTTTCAGGCAACATGGGCAAAACTCTGTCTACCAAATAAACTGAAGTAGTTCTTTTGGCAGCCTCCTTATCGAGTTCAGATCCTTCTTTGACATAATGCGTAACGTCGGCAATATGCACACCTATTTCGTAGTTACCGTTTTTGAGCAATTCCAACGAAAGTGCGTCGTCGAAATCCTTGGCAGTTTCAGGGTCAATTGTAAATGTAGTAATGGCACGCATATCTCTACGGCTGTTTATTTCAGACGGTAGAATTACAGTGGGAATTGCTTCATTTTCTCTTTGAACAGCCTCATTAAATTCGAGTTCAAATCCATATTTAATGAGAATGGACTTCATTTCAATGTCGCTGCTGCCGCTTTGCCCCAAAACAAAAGTAACATCAGCACTTGGATTTCCCATTCCGTGTTTGGGGTGCCATTCAGTAATCTTTACAACTACCTTATCGCCATTTTGAGCATCTAAGGTTTTCTTTCTGTTGATAAGGATATCGAGCGGAACAGAAGGATCATCGGGTGTAACAAAGCAAAATTGTTTTGAAAGCACCATTGTGCCAACAAAAGATTCACGATGCCTTTGTAAGATTTCAACAATTTCACCTTCGGGCTTACCCCTTCTCGAGAGATACCAGCGGACTTTAACCTTATCCCCTTTTAGCGCATTGATAAGCCTGCCCTGCGGAATAAAAATATCCTGATCCATGCCTGAATCATCGGAGACAACATAGGCTGAGCCACTGCGTGTAGGATCGACTGTACCTGTAGCATATCCACTTCGTGGAGCAGATTCTTTTTGTTGTTTTTCCTTGATAAATTTATTTTTAACAAAAACAGGACCTTCAGACTGACCGGGACTGCTCTGTTCTACATTTCTGTTGTATTTATACTTTTGGCCATTGGCAACAGGTATTAAAAGCCCTTTTTTTAAAAGCTTATCAAGAATATATTCAATAGAATCGGTATTATTTTCTACTGCTATTTTTTTCTTAATATCTTTAGCATTATAACGTCCTTTTAAATCATTTTGAAGGACATTGAGTACTTTTTGTTCAAGTTGTTCGCTGCTTAATGTTTTAAGACTGCTTTTATTTTTCTTTTTAGACATTTTCTTTTTTGTAATTATAATTTTTTAAAGGCAAAGCGTTAATCTTCAACAATTTCGCCATCCATTGAAATTTGCATAAAGGTCATCTTGGGATCGTCTATTTTGACTATTTCACCATTTGCACCCAATATACCCTCTACCCTATTGATTGTCCAATCTTTGGCTATAGAACAAACCAATTGCTTCATACCATCTTCGAGATATAAGGTACCCGCAATAAGTTTGTGGTCAATTAGACTTCCGCTTTTTGAGAAAGTAGACATAAAAAAGGCATTACCCTCAAGAGAGGCCTGCCAGTACACCAATGCAATAAAATCTTTTGTATCGGGTATTTTAAAACCGGCCATAAATTCGGTAAAATCATCAATCTGGTTTTCGTCCAAAACAAATTTGCCCATCCAAGCAGCATTGAGCGGTTCATTGTGCAGCTCAATCTCCCGCTGTGCATCGGTCGAAAGGGTTATTGGCAAACTGATTTCCGGGAAAAGAGAAACAAAATCACTAAAAAGAAGCTCTTTTTTCTGAGGTATTATTACAACAGTCTCTTCTTCGTGATGATGGTGGTCGTGGTTACAGTCGCTTCCACATGTATGATCATGTTTGTGATGTCCTCTTCCGTCGTCTTTATGATAAACTTTAAACATTTTAACTTTTTTTGATTATATACCTGCAAAGATACATAATCTGACAATGTTAATCAGCAAATCAGCTTTAAAGTTCCATTAGCATAAAACTAAATTTTATAATTCGATCTTGTGGTCGGCGTAACGTTTTCTCATGGTGTTTATTTTAAGATTATCATAAACTTTTTTTAGAGAGGGACTATAATCGAATAATTTATTCAGCTGCCGCACTAAAAAAACATTGTTTACTGACGCTAATATATAATTGAATTTATTGGGTAAAGACCTCAAAGCAACCGAAAAACTGCTATCGATATAATTGATGTAGTGCCAGTAACCTGATGGCATAAAAAGGGTTTCGCCAGGTTCAAGCACAACTTCATAACCCTTTAAATTGACTAAATTTGGAAATTTCTCTATATATTCAGTTGTAGATATTTTCGAAAAATCGACTAGAGAATGCGTAGTATATGGTATTTGATACAAATTGAAAGCCTGATCCCTGTTGAAAAGTAGTACCTTTTTTCTGCCCATAAATTGTGATAAAAAAACATTGGAATAATCAATGTCGAAATGCATACGGGTGGCACTGTTTTTTGTGCCAAAAAATGAAAAACGGTATTTGAGCAGATTTACACCTAAATCAGGATTTTCAATTTGTGCTGTCAATTCGGGATGGTCCTTAAAAATGTCAAATAAAAACAACCTTAAATCAATTTCCTCATTCGAATTTAAAATGTCGAGATAGTCGCTGAATTTAATTTCGGACTGTGCTTTGGTATAGGTATCGAGGGTTTGTCCATTATCGTAGGCATTGGTGAATAATTTTACCCTGTCATTACCAGCAACTGATTTCAGATAATCAATATCCCAATTTCGAATTCCCCATTTTTGTGTAAAATCGCTCAAAACACAGGGAATCTGTGGCTTGTAAAAATTTTCCCTGAAAAGCTCTTTCTGAGCTTGAATCCTTTGGACATTCTGTAGTTCCATAATTATAAAATAATTTGAAAATGAACAAATGCGCCGGTCAGGTTTATAGCTACAAAATTCGAAAATTATTTATTGGAAAATGTAAAAAGAGCTTAATTATTTATGTTTTTTGAATATGATTTTAATCATGTATACACAAATGGTCATCTACCAGGGTTCAGGTAAATGCATAATTGATTAGCTATGGCCATGCTAATTTTTTTTGCACCTTTTGTATTCAAATGGTCAGTATTTCTAAAATCATCCCGTTCGAACAGCACCTCTTTAATATTCAATTCTATAAGATCTCCATTTTTTCTAAGTACTGCAAGTGCCGTTTCATAATCTTTTCTGTTTTGCGCATTAAAAAAAAACTTCAGCTGCTCTGTTGGAGCCTCGTACCAGAAAATTCTACAGCCTTTTTTACGATATTTTTTTGCAATGTCTGTTAATTTGCAAAGCTTTTTATTTACAAATTTGGCATCATTCAGAAATTTAAATTTTATGCTGTCTTCTCTTTCAATTTTTTGATCGATGACGGAATTGTCAGCAAAAAAACCTCGATAAATACAGAGCGTGTCATTGATTTTCTGATTTGAACTGATCATACAACTCAATCCTTTTTTACTGCTTTTCGCCAACAGTTCGAGGTAATTAGGTGCATACTCAGGATATTTCCATAAAAGTGCTTCATGTGTAATTGATCTGTTCAGGTATCGATGCAGCGGATAGGAAAGAAAATCATCGCTTTTGTCGCAAAATGCAAATGGTGAGATATCTATGATTATAAACAGGGGTTTTGTATCGACTGTATTGAAATAATCGTCTAGCATTAATTCTGTAAAATATATCCCCGACCCTGATATTCCTAAATTGTAGCTTTTTAAACCCAAGCTGTCAAAGTATACTGGATTCAGGGATGAATAGGTATAGGAGCTCCCCAAAAAAAGCAATTCTATATCGTTATATTTTTTGCTACACACTATAGCATTTAAATCCCTTGACTGATCATTTGTAGCGTAAATATCAAAAAAGCCGGGTACTTTCAGCAAAGTAAAAAAGCTGAGACAGAAAACAAAAAGCCTTAGGAAAAAAATTTTAATCATGAATACTGTACGACCGGAGAATCCTAACTTGATAACGAATAAAATTAAGATATTTATTTTAATTTAGGAACAAAGCTTCAGAAATAAATAAATTTTTCAATATTTTGTATTATCTTTGCGCTCCTTCATTAAAACGGTAATATTTTTTCTCATCTAAATTAATCATAAGGAGCCGTAACGACTATGAAACTATCACAATTTAATTTTGACCTACCAAAAGAGCTTATTGCACAATATCCAACTGAAAATCGCGATGAATCGAGACTTATGGTAATAGACCGTAAGAAAGGGACTATCTCGCATCATATTTTCAAGGATATTATAAACTTTTTTGACGACGGCGACACCTTTATTGTTAACAATACTAAGGTTTTTCCTGCAAGAATGTACGGTCAAAAAGAAAAAACCGGCGCCAAGATAGAAGTATTTTTGCTTCGTGAGCTGAATGCACAGCAAAGACTTTGGGATGTTTTGGTAGATCCGGCCCGTAAAATTCGCGTCGGCAACAAACTTTATTTCAACGATGAACAGGATAATGAAATCCTTGTAGCTGAAGTTGTCGACAATACAACATCTCGAGGTAGAACCATCCGTTTCCTTTTCGACGGAACAGATGAAGAATTCAGAGATAACCTTTCTATACTGGGTCATACTCCACTACCTAAATATATTAAGCGCGAAAGCGAAATCCTCGATAAAGACCGTTATCAAACCGTTTTTGCCAAAGAAATCGGAGCGGTTGCAGCCCCAACAGCTGGTTTACACCTTAGCCGTGAGCTTATCAAACGCATGCAGATCAAAGGCATAGAGTTTGCTGAAGTAACCTTGCATGTCGGACTGGGCACTTTCAGAAATATTGAAGTTGAAGACTTGTCTAAACACAAAATGGACACCGAATATTTTTATATTTCCGAAGAAGCCTGTGAATTGGTAAATGCATCTATCGAAAAAGGCGCCCGTCGCTGTGCGATTGGTACTACTTCAATGAGGGCTTTGGAATCTTCAGTTTCAGCGCACAATTTGTTGAAACCTGCAGAAGGGTTTACCAATAAATTCATTTATCCGCCTTACGACTTTTCTATTGCCAATTCAATGGTTACAAATTTTCACCTGCCAAAATCTAGTCTTATCATTATGATTTGCGCTTTTGGTGGATTCGACCTGATTATGCAAGCTTACGAGGAGGCGATTAAAGAGAAATATCGTTTCTACAGTTATGGCGATGCAATGCTGATAATATAAAATGCAAAGGGGCTTCGATTTTTCGAAGCCCCTTTTTTTATGCAGCCCCAAAATCCTATTTTTTATTGAAACGTTTTGCCGAAAAACCTTCCAGCATAAGAATATAAACACCGCTACTAAGACTGGCCGTTTCAATTTTACCGTCTATGTAAGTTCCACTGAGTACGGTCTCTCCCAAAAGATTGCATATTTTGTAACCTGTATTTTCTGGAACATTTGCGATGCTTATGAAATCTTCGCTGGGATTGGGTTGAATGTAAAAATTAACAGTTTTGTCAAAATTCAGCACTTTTATTTCCGATAATTGTGTTGCTCCATTCTGTCCAAGATATCTAAGTCTGTAGTAAATATCGCCTCTCAACGGATCAAAATCTGTAAAACTAAAAATCATCGAGTTTTGATTTTTATAATCACTTTCTGTGAGCGAACCAATCTTTTCGAAACTGATGCCATCGCTGCTTCGTTCTACTTCAAATGATAAAAAGTCCTGTGAAATTGTAGTTTCCCATTTTAAATGTACTGAATTACCTTGCTTTTGTGTGGTAAAGTTTAGGATATCCAAGCCAAGAATTACTGTACAAGGATTTGCATTGCCGTTAAGTTCTATGTAAAAAGGTGAAATTAAACCACCGGTACCATCTACCACTACATAATAGGTATTGCCAGCTGTTAGACCTGAGAAATTCAACTCATGATTGTAGGACATTCCAGAAGAACCATGAGATGCTCCCCCTAAATACTGATTGTTTACAGCTGCATTTGGACATCCGCCATTCGGAACTGAATAAATCGGTGCAGTGCAACTTCCTGCCATCGAAAGCCCTATTGACTGCTGCATGGCCGACAAACCTGAAATTGTAACAGAAGCTGTAGCTCCTGAAGCTACAAAATAAAACCAGGCAGTATTGTTTTTTGCTCCATTCCAGGAACAACTGCCAACAGTGATTGCAGGATCGCTTGCAGGTCCGGGATTCAAATAGCCATTATTGGTTGCACGGTATACATGAGCATTGTCGACACATTGTGCTGCCGAACAGACATCATTTACTACAGAAGTTGAAATATCTACAACGTCAAGTGGCGTTCCAAATACAAGATCTACTCCTCTGAAAGCAATTTCACTAGCTGTGCCCTCCAAAATCCTTAACTCCCAATTCCCATTAGGATTAAGCCCATTGAATGCCGAAAAACTACCAGAATTTACGACCCTATAATAACCAATATGATAGGGCCAGGCTGCAGATGGGGTTCCGGATGCTAATTGACCTACGCTTCTTAATGTCGCATCATCGCGGTATTTTATGTTTACATCTCCAATACTTGAACCTCCGCAGTCATTGCCGCCACTACTACAGATATCAATAAAGGTTGTTCCATCAGGATGATAGAGGCGCATTTTGTATGTACTAAGATTCAATCCGGTATTGATTCCATTTCCAAGCCTGATATTGATTTGTCTCAATACCAATGAACCGCCTAAACTTAGGGGCATTCCACTTACTGAAATTGATTTTGAAAGCGGTATACCAACTCCCCAAGTGGTTGAAGCAGCGTCCCATGTATTGTGTGCCTGTCCGCTGTTATTACTAAATGTTTGAGCAAAACTTATCACAGCGCTTCCAATGCACAAAAGCAATTGAAAAGTTATTTTTTTATTAATTCTAATCATAGTTTAAGGTTAAGTATTTTGGGGAATAATTACATAAAATTAATGTAAAAAAAACACCGCACCTAATACTAGATTGGATTAAAATATTGATTTGCCCTATTAAATATTAAATAATAATATTGTAAAATCCCTTTTTTATTGATATAATTAGAAAAATTTGCCTTATAAAAAGGGATGGGATGAACTTAAAAGGTATCTGCCTAATTTGGGTTGAATCCATAAATGAAATGATTCAAATGGCCACCCGAACTTTCGAGCCCTACTATATCCATAAGCTCTTCGAAATAGGTACAGATTCTTTCTCTATCCTCTGTATCGATTGATTGATAGATAGTTTTAAATCTACTTAATCCTTTTTTTATGGCATTTTGATAATCTTTAACGTTAGCATTTCCCTTTTCTGCTAAAACTTCAAAATCTGTGGCTGCCAAATTTATTTTTTGAGTTAAAATTGGTTTTAATTTTTTATCTCTGATTCCGGGGTACATGATGTCAGCATCCTCTATAAACTTTTCTTTTGCTTTGAAGGCTTCAAACTTTTTCATTTCCAGGCTTTCAGTTTTATTTTGTTTTTGATGACAGGCCGTAAATGCAAAAAACAAAAGAATTAGGAATATATTGATTTTCGTTTTCATGCTGCTTTTATAAGGATTTTTTGTCAACCAAACTCAACAACGGTCTGCCCATCGCCACTGTCGAGCAAGACAATGTCGACAAACTCGATAAAGAACATCAGGGCAAAGCCGATTTTATCATTTGTGTGCCAAGTAGAATGACGAAGACTTATTGATTTGAAGATTTGAAGATGAGATTTTTTACAAGAAGAAAGTTAGAATGGTTTTAATATTTACTTTTTGAATAGCTGTCCAAATTCCTTTGCTTCAAAAAATAATTGCATTTCAGACATTCCTTTATTCGGATTTTCGGTTTCGAATAAATTAAAATCTCTTGCATTTTTTATGGCGCTTTCTAAGTTTGGTTTTAACCTCAAATAGATGTCATTTCCTTGCTTTGTATAATACTTTTGGGTCTTTTCGTAGTCTTTTAAATGTTTTTTTAATTGCTTTTCTGCATCTTCGCAGGTATCAAAATGTTTAGAAGTTGCTTCAAAATGAAGCAATAGCCAAAATTCCAGGCAAGGATTATTTACAATTATAACTATGTTTTTGTATTTCTAAGCAATTGTCTTTTTATACTCTAAAAATGATTGAAGAGCTGTCTTAGTTCCAAGTTTAGTTTTTTTAGTTTCACTGGCTATTACATCAAAATCAATTATCCAAAAAACCTTTGTGTTTTCCTCTGAAAGTTTAATTACACTTTCAAATTGTTCGGAAAGCCTTTTTCTTTGAGGAATTTTAGGCTCAATATTTACAAAAATTGACCTTTCATTCCTTTTTAGCATTTGTAAATACCAAACTTCACAGTCACCGTCTACAACAACTGCAAAAGTTGGTTTGCTTTTTAAGTGCCTTGTTCTATTCTTTCTCATTGCTAATATCAATATAGTGATCACCCAGATTGGGTGTGCCACCTAATTTACCCATTTTATATGCATTGAAAACATTACTTGTGTCTCTTACAACCGAACTATCAAAATCAGATAAAGAATATAATTCGGTTGCACTAGTTTCTGATTTGTCAGTAAACCAAATTGCATCATTTCTGAAAATGTCTTTATTGGTTAATATTTCACGATTGTGTGTCGTTGCAATAATCTGAGAATTTTTAGCATTTAATAAAAAGGATACTAGAAAATGAATAAACAATTCTGGATGTAATGATGCTTCTAATTCATCTATAGGAAAGGCCACTGAATTTTTAACTAATAAACTCAAAAGACCTGCAAATCCATAAAACCTTCTGGTTCCTTGTGACTCCATTTCTATGGGTAATAAATATACTACATCATTAACTGTATGCTCAAATTCAATGTTAACGGTTGTTAATTTCTCCTTTTCCTCTAATTTTTTGACTTCATTTGGAGAATCCTTTAGCTGTCTTTTTAAAAAATCTATTAGACCAACGGGTATTTCTTTTTCTTCTTCTTGAATTATTAAGTCAGAAATATGAAAATCAGCCTTCTTCAGTATGTTTATTACATCTAGTTTAGATATTTCACCCTTATCAATTTTTGATGTTACGAATACTTCTAACTGTGTTTTCGTGAGTATCAATGGCCGTAAATAATTTTTAAACCAATCGACTGCTTCTTTAAGTTCTTTGATGTCTACATTAGTTTTTAAAAAACCACCCAAAACAGTATTGTTCCAGAGCGTATTAGCTTCTAAATTTTTCTCAATAGTTTTATCCTTTTTTATTTTACTTCCAAATGTAATTTCGGTGTATTGTTTAACTATGTCAGTTGTTCGCTTAAATACATTGGCCTTGTTGGGATTGAAGAAATTAAGTTCTTCTCTTGTTATGGCATTTTTATTGAACTCAATTTCATAAAAGTACCTAAGTTCATTTTGGATAAATTCAATCGAAATAATTGTGTTTTGTTTAGGGGTTTGGGGGTCAAATAGAAATGGGCTAAATTCAAGATTGTCTGTTTTTTTCTCTGCAGGTATTAAAACAAGATTTCTTAAAAATTCTATTGCATTTAAAATTGTTGTCTTACCTGAAGCGTTAGCACCATAAATGAGTGCTAGCTTTAGTAGCCTAATCCCTCCTGCAGTAATGACATAGTGATCTTCTAAATGGGTAGATTTATCTGCTTCAAAGGATAGTGTCTGCTTGTCCTTTATTGAACCAAAATTTTGAACATTAAAGTTTACTATCATTTTTGTCTCTATTTATGTAAATTAGTTACAAATATAGGATTAAAAATTGATATTTTAGTGTAATTCTGTCTGAAAATGTAAACTAATTGCAGATTTGAATAGTAAATCTTCCTGCATTTCAATGGCTCATTTCATAGCGATAATAAAGAGGGCATCATTTATTATGTTCGCCAAAAACAACCCGAAATTAAAATTGCCAACATCGCCACTGTCGAGCAAGACAATGTCGACAAACTAGATAAGGAACATCAGGGCAAAGCCGATTTTATTATTTGTGTGCCAAGTAGAATGACGAAGACTTATTGATTTGAAGATTTGAGAATTTGAAGATGAGATTGTAGCAAAGTTAGAATGGATTTAGCTCTAGCATTTGGATTAATGTCTTTTGCAAAGACAATCTATTTGTTGTGAAAGTATTTTTTCAGAATAGCAATTTCTGTTCCTGTTCCTAACTCATTTTTAGGGACTTTTTTTATATAATAAACATTTCATAATAACTTATTAGTTAATGCATTCTGCCCCCTCATATCACTTTGAGTAATTATGACCTTGATATAGAAAAAGTCGTCAGGGAGCACTTAACCGCCGCTATCTCTAAACCCGTGTTATAGACAGTGGTTCTTGTCCATCGTACTTACAAAACATTGTCAGTATTGAGTTTCTGTGTCATTGTCGTGTCAGGTTATGCGTGGCTTTTTTTATTTTTTTGAAGGGTTGGGAGATTTTTAAAAATAATTTTGTCTTGCGGTTGATTTGCAAGCTCCTTGACAAAGCTTTGGTCTGTGCTTTAGCAATGTGCTTGCAAAATGAGTTAGATTATTACATATCCATATTAACCGAAGTTTTGAAGTTTACCCGTTATGCGGAATCACTTTTACGGGAAAAAGTATTCATTATAATCCTCTAGGAAAAGTAAAGCATGATCTCCTCTTATGTTACTGTCTTTTATTATTTCGTTAAGTATTTTGTATTCTTTATTATTTCTTGTAAAATGTTCTATTCTGTATTTATCTACACCTTCTTTAAAAAAAACCACGATTTCAAATGGCTGAAAATGCAATTCATGCGTAGAAATTTCTCTGTTATGATAAATTCTGTATTCATTTCTTGTCCCGTTTTTAATGGCATATTTATCGTTATGATAAACAAATGAAGCCTGAATGGTATTTTCGGGTTCCAGAGGATCGTTAAAGTCTAATCTGAGATAATCATTCAGTACATATTTATCAAGTTCTTTAAAGAAAGTACCAATTGCAGACTTTGATATATAAAAATACCCTCCTGTCGTCAGTCTGCCTTTTCTGTAACCAAGTTCTTGGGTTGTTAATTTTTTTATATAAACTTCAAATTGTTTTTTCATGAGAACTGAATATCAGTATTATGTAATCCATTAAAATCAAAATCATATTTTAAATTAGATATTCTTGTATTTTCATTATGCACCAAAAAATTATTAAGATTATTCTCAGTTATTTCAACAGTCAGAATATTTCTTAACTCATAGGAATAACTATTGTATTTGTCTGCTTCTGAAGCTAGGACATTAACTTTTTCAAGTTTTTCAAAAAAATCATGTAGTAAAAATGAATTTTCACCAATATCAAGACAAATTTCATTAATGAGTTTTTCTAAAGTTAAAGCATTTTTAGAATCGCTTTTTTTTAGGCTAACTGAATATACGAAAAGTGGTACCGAACCTGATTTAAGCTGAATTTGACCATTAATAGTATGTACATGACCAATTTCCTTAGAGCTGGCCTTTACTTCAACATCAAAAGATTCAAAATTAAAATCTCTGATACTACTTTCAGATCCTTTCCAAGCATCAATAATTATTTTCTTTTCAATCTTGCTTGCAGATTGCTTAATAAAAAGCAATTCACCGATAATTCCTTTTATATCAGATTCACTAAGGTCAATACTGCCGGCTTTTCCAAGGAAAAAATACCATTTCCCAATAATAACCTTAATAGCTTTTATTATGTTTTTACTTTGATTATAATGTTCAATGATTTGTTCAATAATCTGAATAAACTCATTCTCAAAATCTGTATGCGTACATATTAATTCAATAAAGGAATTCTTACCATAACCTATTAAATCCAGTAATGATTTTTTTACTTTTATACCTTTCCTGTTTTCACTGATTTCTTCTTCCGATTTAATTATAAAATGCAGTTGTTTTAAATAATCATAATATATATAGGAAGACAGTCCATGGATAGGAACTTGTTTAGCTTCTATTTTATTATCTTTTAAAGATGTATAATCTAATTGTGAGATGTAAGTTTTCAGCATTTATTCAAATATTTGTTGGTAATAATTCAATTCTCCGGTTGAGATATTCGTTTTGGGAAATACAATGGTGAATCCAAGTGGATTTATTTCTAATTCGTCTGATAAAAATAATTCGTCTGAAATACTGAAAGCATCTGAGTTAGCCCTGTCAATAAAATACATTATTAATGTGAGCTTCTGATTGTCTTCTGCAATCCCAATATCAGCCGTATCGGAAATAACACCAATATTTACAATGTTTTCAGTTATATATTCCTTTCCCTTACTTTTTCTTAAATTACGTTTTACAGGATTGATTGAAATATCTGAAATACGGGTAATTACTGAATTGTCTTTAAGGTTTTCAATACCAGACAACAGAATATTGAAATTTTTAATTTCTCCTTCGTTTATTCGTTGATCGATATATTTTAAAATATCATGAATGTCAAATGAATTATGGTTGGAATAGCTATAAGCCTCGATAAATTTTAACAAATCAACAGTATTAGCTTCTCTTGCAATAAATTTATAATCAAATGATTCCGTTGATATAAATTTATCAGCATACTTCTCAATTAACTCTTTTCCAATATTGTAATTGTATTCAATTATATTTATAGCACGGTTAAAATAAATAGTTTGAATTGTTTGCTGAGAATATGATTTAGTTAATTTGGAATTACCCATTTTGGAAGTAGGCTGCATTCTCATGTGAGCTATAACTTTTGGAGCAAAGTCAATTGGTGTTAAGCCTTCTTCAATGTATCTGTTTACTTCATTTCTCAAATCATCTTCCACCGCCATAACAAATTCAAAATGATTTGCTATTCTGTTAGTAGTGTAAATTCTCAAAAGATCCTCATAGCCTTTTCTGTAACCAAACCATCTGCCCATTTGAAGAAGTGTATCATATTTCATTGCGTCTCTAAGGTAATAAGTAACTGTAAGTCCTTCAATAGTTACCCCCCGAGACATTATATTTCCACCTATACAGATTAAATATTTCAGTTCTTCATTTAAATAATCAAGTTTATCTTCCCGGCTGTTAATTATTCTGATATTTTTTGTTCTGTTATCATTCGTTTCCTTTAAGTAATTGACTATTAAATTGAATTCTTCGTGAAACTTATCATAACCATAATCAGGATATACATTAACGAGACCTTGTAATCTTCCTATACTTTGTGATTTATTTATAAACTCAATAAAAGCATTGTAAGTATTCCAGCTGCATTGTAAATCGAAGATATACTCTCTTGTTTTCGCATAAACAGTATTGTGATACTGGTTTCTATGATCGGTATGAATCATCATACCACAATAATTATCGTTATTTCTGAATCTTCTGATTATTATTGAATAAATAAATGTATCCAGGGCATTTTTTAATTTATCTGTAATGTCTATACTCTCATCGTTTATTATTGCTTTTTCGTTATCTTGAAGATACTCAATCAATGCAATTTCACCATCCCTGTTTTTAATTCCAAAAAAACGATTGCTTCCAAAATATTCATGTGGTTCTGGAAGTGAATAAATGAAGTCTTTGGGGTACAGATCTTCCAATCCCATATAATCATTTGCAGGATTTATAAATACATTGGCAAATGGCGTTGCCGTATAACCTACATATACCGATTTTGGAAAAAGACTAATAAGTTTTCTTATTGCGTGATTAATCACAGTCGGATCAGCATCTGGATCGGTGCTGTCAATACTTGCTTGATCTGCTTCATCATCAATAATAAGCACAGGAACTGAATCAATAGTTGTTTTGTCATAAGCTCGTTCTATCCAGTTAATTAAAGAGCCAATTACAGATTGGAACTGTGTCCCTGCATTACCCGTGCGTGCAAGTTTTTTAATAACAGCTATAGTTATATCTGTTGTATTGTTAAACTGATCTGTAAAATTTGAAACAGGTGGAGTGAAATCGCCATTATCATTTTTAACCCTTTTGTCGGGCAATTGTGTTAACGGATGAAATTTTTCTTCACCTGGTAACCATCTTATTGTTTGCAGATCAGGTATTGCTGCACTATTCCTGCCTATCAGTTCTTTATCTAGTCTGAATTGAGTTTGCATTCTTAACGTATCGGTCAAACCTGCCAATACAATAACAAAACGATAACCTATAGATGCTGCTTTTGAAATTAAATGAGTAAAGTTTGCTGTTTTACCAGACTGCACATACCCAACTACCAATCCCTTTTTATTAAAAAAATTATGATCTGCTGGTTTAGGGAATTTTTTTATTATTTGGTCAGTTTCATAATCTAGCGATTCAATAATATTTGTTTTATCCCTGAAAACAAAGTCCGTAAGATAATGTTTGTGTCTTTGATAAAAATGCCAGTTTTCTTTATCCAGTTCAATTTCATCACTGTCATTATAAATTCCGTTACCTCTTATATATACATGTGCTCCCCCCGTAAATCCGTATTGCTTTTTAGTAAATGCTAATAATTCTGCTCTTAAATCCTGTGTTAAAAGATAATTTAGCCTTGCAATTTGAATTTCTACAGGTAATTCATTTATCAATATTTCTATATCCTCTTCTGTCAACTTATTACCATAAACATCTATTTCTGGCCTTATTTTGACTCTAAATAGTATTTCAATATCTTCATTCATTATTATAATCTTTTATAAATTAAAAAATCTGATTTCTTGTCCATTGTTCAGCCATGGCCTTTGCCATGCCAAAAAAGGTTTTACTTCTCATTGTCCTTCTTTCTTCATGTGACTTTGACTTAACAAAGGCGTCCGAATACCATTTTGGTTGGCTCTTACCACTTTTGAAATAAATCCTTTCACCTTCACCAACCATGTTTGTTGGTTCTAGCTTTGGCAGGTTCTTCAACCATAAGCAAGTTGTCTTTCTTGCTTCATCACCAAACATAAAAGGTTGTACAATTTGATCAGGCTTTCGAAACCTTGAACTTATAATACCAACAGGGTTCTCAATCACTATTTTGTCAATGGGTGCATTGGCCAAGGCAATAAAAAAATCAACTGCTTCTTCTCTATCTTTTGCTCTGTTAGGATATTTCGGGTGCGGTCGTCTGTTTTCTAACGGTAAATGTTTGTCATCAGGATGATAATACCATTGTGCACCACTTACAGCTAAATAGGTGCATGGTGGATGTGCAATCATTATATCCCAATTGCCTTTTATTTTTACTTTTTTCCCATTTTGTAATGTACCACCTTTGTTTTCTATAACTTCAAATACATCTGTATTAAAATGCCATTCTGGATGACCGCCACTGCAAGGCAGTAAATCACAACTGTATGCATTATGACCTAATAACCTTAATTCCCTCGTTACTGCCTGACTTTCTTCACAGGCTACCAGTATATTTAACTTCTTCATTTAGCTTTTAGTTTTTGTGAAATAGCAACAGCAATATTTTTTGCCATTTCAGGTGGGACTGCATTCCCAATCATTTTAAAACAGTAGGCCTGACTTCCAAAAAAATCATAATCTTCTGGAAAAGATTGTAACAGTGCAGCTTCTTTTACTGTGATCGACCTAGCCTGATCTATATCCGGATGAATAAACATCAGCCCATCTTTATATAAATGTGCTACAACTGTAGGCGATGGTTTATCCCATTCCAAGTTTCTGTATTTCGCATGATTTGATTTTTTTTTCATCAATTCATTATAAAATGCAATCTTTTCTTCTGTTGTGCTTTTGTTCAGGTTTTTATCGAGCCAAGTTTTAAAAATTCCAATATCCCTTTTATTGTGAAACCGGGCTCCATGGTGTTTAATAATTTCATTACCAATAAGATAATGCGATACATTTTTATTGTCAATCTTTTTGGGGTTATCTAAAGGTATTAACTTTGGCAGATGTGCGATTGCATCAAAAACACTTCTTGACTGTATATTGTTTTTGCAAGAATCAATTGCTGAGTATAGAGACTCCAAGTCGATAGTTGTTTCAGAATTGACGCCTATTATAATAACCCTATTCCTTTTTTGAGGAACACCTAACTCACTTGCTGTATATACTGCCTTCTTTAAAAGCTTTGGAGATCTGATGTTATATCCAATTTTTTTGAAGGATTCAAAAATTCTTTCTGTGACCATTTTGCCCCCGGGACAGGCACTCAGTAATCCCGGAACGTTTTCAAAAACAAATACATCAGGCCGGTACTCATCCACTACTTTTACAAAGCTTTCAAACAGAAAATTTCTGTAATCATCCTTCATGGAATTTTTATCCTGTGCTCTGCCTGCAATTGAGTACGCTTGGCAGGGTGGTCCTCCTATAACTAAATTAACTTTCCTTTTTCCAACCAGGCCATTCAGTCCCTTATCTATTATACTGCTGTGATTCGTCTTAGAATATTGCAATTTTGTTTCATCTGACCAATTTCCACTAATAAGTTCTTCTGTTTTTTGAATATCAAAATGGATTACTCTTTTTAGAGCATCTTCTTCTAAATGATTCCATTTTTCAACTAATCTGTTTCTAAGTGTTGTTATCATTGGCATTTCCCATTCTACATGAGCCAAAGCTTCATATTTACCTGATTGCAGAAAGCCTTCACTAAGACCACCACAGCCTGCAAATAAATCTATAAATGTGAGTTTGCTATCTTTCTTAATTGCCATTTCTTTATTTCTACTCAATTTATATTTTTTTGATTTTGTAAAACATTTAAATTCATCATCTTTCTACTACCTTAAATTCATAACCCAAAAAATTGAAAACCGAAAAAAGCAATAAACTACAATTCCAAATTTTCCATTTTCAATTTTTGAAATGTTAGAACGGTTTATCTTAATCCCTAAAAAAACTTCTCGTCTACAATTATATTTGTTGTCTAAGCCTATCAGAATAAAATGTATTATACAAATACAAACATATTAAAAATATTTCATCTTTCAATCAAAAAAATATAATTTTTCTTCTCTCCTACCCAAACTCCACAACAGTCTGCCCATCGCCACCTTGATTGGCATCTGCATAGCGAATATTTTTAATGTTTGGATATTCCTTAAGTTTAATCTGAACGGCTTTGCGCAGCACGCCAAATCCTTTTCCGTGAATGATTCTGACCTCATTTGAATTGGAGAGTAGGGCAGCATCCAAAAAATCCTGAAGGGTTTGAAGGGCATCTTCATAGCGCATGCCGCGAATATCGATTTTAGTATCAAAAACCGATTGTTTTTGAATTATTGAAGTTCTTATCTTATCGCCCTGATTAATTTCAAGTGGATTGGGAATGAGAATGAGGTCGCGCAGTTTTACCATAATGGTAATATGTTCCATTTCTACGATGGCATCTTTTTTCTTAATTTCTTTCACAGTTCCGGTCATACCGCCATTGCGCATGCGAACCATAGAACCCAGTTCTATAATTCCATGTTCTTTTTCCTCATAAACCTTGTAGATGTCTTCTTTTATTTCTTCAATTGTTTCGCTCAATTCTTGTTGTTCAACCTTGGTTTTATCGAGAATCTGCTGCGCTTTTTCTATAGCTTTTTGACGATTTTCTTCCTCGCGCATTTCTCTCAAGACCTTTTGTAAGTCCTTATGCGTTTTTTGCAAATCGAGCAGTTCAATTTCTTTGATTTGCACTTTTAGCTTTTTACGGCCAAATTCCAATTCTTTTTGTGCAAATTCATAGTTTTTGATGAGCTGGTCCAATTGCTTTTGCTGATCGGCAATCAGTTTCTGTGCTTCGCTCAGTTTTTGTCTTTCTTTTTGAAGATCGATGATCATTTCATCGAAATTATGTTCTTTATGACCAATCTGCTTTTTTGCATAGTTGATAACACGATCATTCAATCCGCTTTTTGTTGCAATCTCAAAGGCATAGGAAGAGCCCGGTTTACCTACGCGCATTTCGTAAGTAGGCGAAAGTGTTTTCATGTCAAAAACCATGTGCCCGTTGATCAAACCCTTATTTTCGAAGGCAAAGGTTTTGAGATTTGAATAGTGCGTGGTAACAACCCCAAAAACCTTTCTGTAATTGAGCTCCCGAAGAATGGATTCGGCAATAGCGCCGCCCATTTTAGGATCTGTTCCCGAGCCAAATTCATCAATCAACAAGAGCGTTTTGTCATCGGCATGGTCGAGAAAATATCTGGCATTCTGCAATCTCGAACTGTAGGTACTCAACTCATCTTCGAGCGACTGTGAATCGCCGATGTCGGCAAAAAATTTATCAAAAATGCCTATTTCCGATCCTTCCTCAACGGGAATAAGCATGCCTGCCTGCGTCATCAACTGTAGAAGACCGATCGCTTTCATACAAATAGATTTTCCGCCGGCATTGGGTCCGCTCAGCACCAGAATTCTGTTTTCATCCTTGAAGTTCAGGTCAAAAGGAACTATCTTCTGTTTTGCCTTTTTGTTTTTGATAAGCAGCAGCGGGTGGTAGGCTCTGTTCAGCTTAAAATGGGGCTTTGTCAGTAATTTTGGCTTTGTAGCATCGAGTGTATAAGCGAGTTGACCTTTGGCCTGTATGATGTCGTACTTTATGGTAATGGCCAGATATTGATTCAATTTTGAAACAT
>JBIPOO010000045.1:0-20418 GCA_044379045.1 Saprospira sp. | reverse complement strand
ACCTTGGCAAATCCGTTTAAAGTGGCGAGATTTTCCATCGATTTGACATAATCGCGATACCATTGGGTGTTGTTGTAGCTGGAATAAAATCGACCGTACTGCCCGGTAAAATCCTCATGATGCAAGTGTAGCCAGTCATAATCAAGCAGTTTCATCTGCAAAACTTCCGTATCATAAATGATATCATATGGTATCTCGGCATAGGTCAGCACCAGTGTAACAGCATCGTCCCAGGGTTGTATATCTTCACCTCTTTCGTTTGTTTTTGGGCTATAAACTGCCACTTTAGGTGCAACCTCCAGCTTCATAGCCTCCATATTTACCTCCGGATTGGCTATTTCGGTCAGAATTTTCTGAAATTTTGCTTCGGGCAATACTTCAAAACTCACTCCTCTCGCAATGCATTCTTTTTTGAAGATATCGCTATAGGTAAAGGCAAAGCTGCCACCGCGATAATTGAGCAACCACCAGGCCTCGCTTTTGAGTTCCAAAACCTTATAAGTAATGCCGTAGGCCTTCATATGATTGGTCTGTTTTTCGTCCATCGGCAGCAGGATATAGCCCTGTGCTTTAAGGTTCAAACTAATCAATAGGAAGAGTTTTATTAGGAAAATATATCGCATGAATGGAGTTTTACTTTATGTACGCTAATATTTAATTCACCAAATATAGCGTTTTTTCTCTTAAAAGTTTCCGGATTAACAGATATTAACTTTAAAATGCTGAATCGATTAAGGTTTTGTCGGCTTGTATTTCTGCATAAAAAACTGGCTGTTGCTTTCTTTTAATATAATTTCCATCACCTTTCGATCAATTTCGCGAATAGACTGATTTGGATTGTTGGCTTTCATTTCTTTTCTCAATCGACCGGCAGCCTGAGCCACCATCTGTGCGCCTAACCAGCTGGCACTGTTTCCGGGCAGGTCCAATTTTGGATTAAAAGGTCCCTCGCTAACGTATTTCTGAAAATCGGATTTTTTGCTGGAGAAAAGCAGATTTTCCTTTCCAAGGTGTTCCCAAAGTGCTGTTTCTCCATATTCGCAGTATTTTATCTGATAATCGCTGAAATTATAGATAATCGAATCAGCTGTTTCTGGCATAAGGCAGGCTTTTACATAGAATTTTTTCCCTTCATAAAGCATCATATCAATCATTTTGCTGCCGCTTGCCTTGCTGTAATTACTTACAGCATTATCAGCAATAGCTGAAGCCAGGGCAGCAGTCATATGTTCTTTGGTGAGGGTGCGTCTTTTGTACTGCGGTCTGAGCATTTCTACTGAAAAATAGGGCACATGATTTTCTCCAAGAAAAAAGTCCAGCCCCAGGCCCAATACATCCTCATGGGTTGTCGTGCCGTATTTGTATAAAGTGTTAAAAGTGAATATTTTTTTAACAGGAGATATTTTTTCGCCAAAAAAATGAATTTTGTATGTCATCATCTGCTCAATTTCCTTTTCTGCAAATTTTAAATCCGGAAAGGCTTTTTTGATGCTGTCTTCGAGCTGAGCAGCTTCAGGAATAGACAATAACACTTTTGCAATCTGTTCCAATGGTAAAGGTCGGCCATCATTTACAATATCCACCAAAAAAGTTTCAACAAAATTGCCATGTTTTGCTTTCAGTTTTTCCAATCCGCCTGCTATATCGGCAGTATCCATCGAAAAAAAGTCGAGGTCGAATCTTGCGATTTCTACATCGGCTTTAAGGTCGGTCACATTTGCCTTGTACTTAGGCCTTGGCTTATAAGTTTTGGTACATGCCGAAAAAAACAAAAGCAGAATAAGGAGAGCTATTATATTTTTTGATAATTTCATATTAAATTTGAGCGATTAAAGTACCTTTGCATTGGTTTATAGGCTTCAAAATTACTTTTATTTTTACAAATACGCGTTTTAAAATCTAAAAACAAAAACTATGCTACGCAAATTTTCTTTATTAACGGCTTTTTTACTTACTGTATTGTATGTACAGGCACAGGGCTTCAAATTTGGGGTTCATGTCGATCCATTAGTTTCATTCATGGCAAGCAATGACAAAAAAGTTGTGCCAAAAGGTGCCCAGATGGGTTTTGGCTTGGGTGTGGAAATGGAATATTATTTTTCGGAAGGTGAAAATTATGCTTTTACCTTTGGCGGTAATTTTTCGCTGGGAAAAGGCGGTAAGCTAAGTTACACTTCAGGTGGAATTTTGCTGCCGAATTCTGAATTAGATAATACAGTTTATTTCGATAATGAGACTAACGCATCAGCGAGCTCTACCCAGACTTCAGGACTCAACCTTGATCTTGTGCAGGGTACAACTATCCGCTATAATATAAATTATCTGGAGATTCCATTTGGTTTAAAACTCAGAACCAACGAACTTGGACAGAGCTATCTGAGAGCTTTCTTCCATATTCCTACAGTTACAGTTGGTATTCCGGTATCAGCAAGAGGTACTGTCGATGCACCAAAACCTGCAGATCAACTAGTACCAGGGCACTATACACCCGAAGCTTCAAAAGGTGAGAATGTATACAAGGATATCAACTTCCTACAGCTTTCGCTTGGTACAGGTGCAGGTGTAGAATGGTCTCCGAATGATGACGGTGGTCTGAGACTGGTTGGTGGTTTTTACTATAATTATGGATTTATCGACGCAGTTAAGAAAAATACTTTTTACGATAATACAATTATCCCATCAACTCCTACAAAAGAAAGCAAAGCCCGTACTGGATTTCACAATATCGGATTGAGAATAGGCATTATTTTCTAATTTTGCAAAGTCAAAATCACAACCTCCATTTCACTTCGAATTGGAGGTTTTTTTATGCACTTTTGGGTTAAAATTTTCTTATAGTCAGATCTACTAACAACAATTTAAATATTTTTGCGTAATTTGTAGTTCGATTGTATAAAAAGCAAATAACATGTCTAAATATCTTTTAACTATAATTTTTACAGGCCTTTTTTTGTCTACTTCTAATGCACAAGGTAACGCCGATGCACAAAAGGCTCGGCTCTGCAATGAATACTACAACAACGGTGAATTCCAGAAAGCGGCCGAATGCTTTAAGGATCTGCACGAAAAGGACAGGGTTCAGGATTTTTACTACCAAAAGTATCTTGAATGTTTGCTCGAACTACAACAGTTCGATGATGCTGACAAAATGATCCGCAAGGCCATAAAAGCCGCTCCCGACAAGGTAGAGCGCTATGTTCACTTGGGCAGTACCCTCGAAAAAATGCGCAAAACTGCTGAGGCTAAAGAACAATTCGATAAAGCTGTAAAACTACTGCCTGCAAGTCAGGTTCAGATTAGCAGCTTAGCAACTGCCTTCAGTAACATCAAAAAATTTGATTATGCCTTGCAAACCTATGAAAAAGGGGAAAAGCTACTCAAGGAAAAATCAATTTTCGCCTACGAAATGGCTGGAATTTATCGAGATAAAGCCGATGCTGTTAAAATGACCGAATGCTACCTGAATGCCCTAGAACTAATGCCTACCAGGCTTACCAATATTCAGGCATTTATGCAGCGCTACCTGCCCGAAATGACTGGAAGTTACGATGAACTCAAAAAACAGCTTTATGCCCGCATGCAAAAAGATCCTTCGGGAACACTTTATCCTGAGTTACTTGTTTGGGTTTATATTCTTGAGAATGACTTTGAATCGGCATTGACTCAGTCGAAAGCACTTGACAAACGCCTTGACGAAAACGGTACAAGGATTTTCAAACTGGCTCAAATGGCATTGAACGAAAAACAATTTGATGCTGCTATACTTTGCTTCGAATACATTATAAAGGAAAAGGGGAAATCCTGTTATTACTATATCGAGTCGAAACAGCTGCTGCTCGCAACCAGACTAAATATGCTCACGGCAGGTTTCAATCATACCAAAGATGAAATAAAATTGCTTGAAACTGAATATGAATCTTTTCTTGAGGAGTTTGGAAAATCGAAAAAAACAGCTGCAATCATGCAGGAATTTGCCCAGCTGGAGGCTTTTTTCCTGAATAATATTCCAAAATCGATTAAGATCATGGAAGAACTGATTGCCATCCCCATGTTGGATCGCAATGTACTGGCCGATGCAAAAATAAAACTAGGCGATTTTTACCTGATGTCGGGCGAAATATGGGAGGCTTCACTGCTCTATTCTCAGGTGGATAAAGATATGAAAGACGCTCCTTTGGGTGAAATGGCGCGCTATAAAAATGCAAAACTTTCTTACTATAAGGGCGATTTTGAATGGGCGCAGGATCAGTTGGATGTACTCAAAGGATCTACTTCTGAACTTATTTCAAATGATGCGATCGATGTTTCAGTATTTATTATGGAACATCTTAATCTCGACACAGGAACCACCTCAATGCGCTATTATGCCGAGGCAGATTTGCTGCTTTTTCAAAACCGTTTCGATGAGGCTTTCGAAAAAATGGACAGCCTGCTTGTGAAATTTCCAACACATGGATTAGGTGATGATGTTTACATGGCAAAGGCCAAAATTTTTATCAAAAAACGCCAGTTCGACAAAGCGCTCGAACTTCTTGTTAAAATTACATCAGAATACAAGGACGGAATTCTTACCGACAATGCTTTGTTTAAAATGGCCGAGATTCATGAAATTGAATTGAAGGATAAAACCAAGGCCATGGAACTCTACGAGAAAATCCTGATGGATTTTAGCGGAAGCACCTTCACGGTCGAGGCACGGAAAAGATTCAGAAAGCTAAGAGGGGACGGAGTTTAGTCAAAAAATAATCGAAGCGAGGACAAATTAAGTTCTCGCTTTTTTTCTATTAGATGGGAACTTTTTTTGAAAGCATACACCAAACTAAAGAAATCTTACATCTTTTGATTTGAACTTAAAATGCGCATCTTAAAACATAAACGGAGCACATATTTCTGAGCTCCATTACATTAAATCTTCAGTTTATGAAAACAGGAAAAATTAGCTTTAAAATCTTTGCCATAGCATTCCTTGTGCTGCTTGGCGCAGGACTTACACTTGCCATCACATTGAATGGTCCGATGCTTTCGGATCATCCTTTTTTGAAGGCCTTGTATGAAAAATTTCAGACGAATCAGGAAAAAAGTAGCCCCGATAAGGTCTATCTGCATTTTGATAAAACACTGTACAAACCTGGTGAATCTATCTGGGTAAGTGCCTATGTACGCGACGGACGTAGTTTGAAGCCTTCTCAAAAAAGCGATATAGTTTATGTGGAACTTATCAATCCGCGTGGTGCTGTTGAAAAAAGCATCCGACTCATTGCTCAAAACGGTCAGGCAGCAGGCGATTTTCAGCTTGCCGCAAATGCCAAAGGAGGAACTTATAAACTAAAAGCCTATACCAAATGGCAAAATAATACCAGCGAGTTTTTCGAACGTGAAATTCAGGTGCAGGCTGTGGTGCTTCCTAATCTGAATATGAAACTCGAATTTGAGCGCGATGCTTACGGTCCCGGCGCAAAAGCAAATGCCGAACTTAGTCTTGAGTCACTCGACAAGCAGGCACTCAAAAATCATGATTTTAATTATGTGGTTAGTTTCGATGGTAAAGAAACAATCAAGGCAAACGGAAAAACCGATGCAAAAGGAATCGCCCGCATCAGTATCGACTTGCCAGCCACCCTTACAAGCAACGATGCCCTGCTCAATGTCATGTTTAGCTACAAAGGTCAAACCGAGTCAATCTCGCGTTCTGTTCCGCTTTTATTAGGGAATGTCGATCTGCAGTTTTTCCCTGAAGGTGGAGAACTGGTGGCCGGACAAAATTGTACTGTCGCATTCAAAGCCTTGGATGAATTTGGGAAAGCTGCCGATGTAAGCGGATATATTGTTGATGAAAGAGGTAGTAAAATAAGCAATTTCAGTTCCTATCACAAGGGCATGGGCAAATTCTCATTACGCCCAGCAGATGGTAAAGAATACCGAGTGATATTGACAGAGCCTGCAAATGCCAAAGGAACTTTCAAACTTCCCAAAGCAAACAAAGATGCCATTTCAATGAGCGTTCGCGGACAAAATCGTCAGGAAATCCAGCTTGACATTATCAGCAACCGTGAAGAGGAAGTTTTTGTAGTAGCGCAAAGCAACGGAAATATGCTTTTCAGCAGAAATTATGAAATTACTGCAGGTGTTAATGCCATATCAATTCCAAGCAGCAGTTTTCCAGTTGGTCTTTCTCAAATCACGATTTTCGACAGCAAAGAACAGCCAAGAGCCGAGCGTTTGGTATTCGTCAATCCGCACAAAAGCCTGAAAGTAAAGGTAGAAGGCAAAAAGGAAAGATATCTGCCACGCGAATTTGTAGAACTCGACATTGAAGTGACTGATGAAAATGGTCGTCCGGTATCAGGTCAGTTCTCGGTAGCGGTTGCTGATGACAAATTGCTGAACTTTGCCGACGACAAGCAGGGAAATATTTTGGCATACACTTTACTAGAATCTGACCTGAAGGGAAAAATTGAAGAACCAAATTTTTATTTCGATGACGAGACAGATCCAAAGCGTTTCAAAGCGAATACCGATCGCAAAATAGCATTGGACAATCTACTTATGACTCAAGGTTGGACCCGCTTTGTTTGGAAAGATATTCAAAACGGTAAAACTGTTGACTTTACAGAAAAGGGCGAGAGAGCCTTGATTCGTGGTAAAGTAAGCGACAAAGAGGGTAAACCGATAGAATATGCACAAATCATCGCGGGCAACAGCACGGTTGTGTCAGATAAAGACGGCAACTATACAATTTCAGGTGTACCGCTTTATACTGCTGTGAATGTTACTGCTTCAAAAAATGGTAAAGTCAGTTCAACACTTGCCATTTCTGATTATCCGCAGCCGCTCAATTTTGTACTTTATGGAAAAAGAACTGTGAGCGGAGTCATTAAGCGTAAAAAGGATGGTTCACCTATTCCTTTTGCGCAGGTAATTGTTTACGGCAACAGCAACTACGGCTCTACAAGTAACGAAAAGGGCGAATATAAACTGGAATTCCCCGAAAATGCAACACATCTTTATGTCTATTATGCTGGCTATAATAACAATTATGTCGACCTCAATGCCAACAAAAAAGATGTAATAAACTTTGAAATAGAGGAACAAGAATTGTTTTTGGATGCAGTAGTTATTACCGAAGGCAACGGAAGCGCAAACAGATTGGAATCGCGTCAAATTCAAAGAGCACCAAATATAGCTGCAAAATCAACTAAGAAAAAAACTGAAAATCTGGCAGTGCCAAGTCAAAAAGAAGCTGAAAAATTTGCGGAGGTACCTGTGGTTGAAATTGCAGACAAAGTAGTTTTCGAAGATCTGAAACCTCAGGTTGAATTCGGACAAATGGATGAAGACAAAGTAATGGAAAAAGACGAAAAAGCATTAAAAAACAAAGGTGCAGTATTGCAAAAACCGGTAGTTCCGGCTGGTAATTATTATATCGCCCGTGAATTTTATGCACCTAAATACGAATCGAAAGAACAACCTTCGCAGCGTAGCGATTTTAGGTCGACTATTTACTGGAATCCACGACTAAGTATTGGTGAAAACGGAAGAGCTAAAATCAGTTTTTATAATTCCGATGACATCACACAGTTCAGGGTTACTGTAGAAGGTTTTGGTAACAATGGCAACCTGGGCCGTTGTGAGTATAAATATTTCATTCAGCTGCCTGTTGAATTGACTGCTAAAATTCCAACGGAACTGCTTACCGAAGACAAGGTGTTTATTCCACTTAGCATTACCAATAATACGGATGAATCAGTGAGCGGTAGACTAACTGTTGCCCTGCCCGAAAATATTAAATTCATAAATGTTCCGGCATCAAGTATTTCACTGTCAGCGCGCGAAGCAAAAACAGTTTTCATTGAAGGATTGGTCGACAGAAATCCTGCTAATGGCAATCTCAGCATCAGTTTCGAGGCTAAAGGGCTGAAAGATGAAATGTCAGTTGCCATAAAAACAAGGCCAAGGGGTTTTCCTGTTCGAATCACGCATAGTGGTGACAAACTCAAAGATGCCGTTAAATTTAACATAAAAGATCCCATCGCTGGTTCCCTAAAAGCAAGTATAAAAATCTATCCCAACAGTATCGATCAGGTAATGGGCGGCATGGAAAGCATGTTACGTATGCCGGGGGGCTGTTTCGAGCAGACTTCTAGTAGCAATTATCCTAATATACTGGCATTGAATTACCTTCGCGAAACCAACAGCAGCAATCCGACTTTGGAAAAAAGTGCCATGGAATACCTCGAAGTGGGTTATGGCCGACTTACAGGTTATGAATCGAAGGGAGGTGGTTTTGATTGGTGGGGACGCGACCCTGCTCACGAAGCACTCACTGCCTATGGTCTGATGCAGTTTATCGATATGAAATCGGTTTACAGGGTTGATCAGGCGATGATTGACAGAACTGTAAAATGGCTGCTTGGTCGCCGAGATGGTAAAGGTTCCTGGAACAAAAATGCGAGTTGTCTGCACAGTTGGGCCACATCCGAAATCACCGATGCCTACATCGTTTGGGCAATGACCGAAGCCGGAATGGGTAAAGATATTGTAAAGGAATTGGACAAATCTTACAGCGATGCCGTGAAGAGTGAAGATCCTTATCTGATTGGATTGGTGGTGAACGCACTATACAATGTGAAAGATAAACGTGCCGAAGAATTGATGCGCGAACTGGTTAAAACCCAAAAACCGGATGGTAGTTTTATGGGGCTCAAAGCCTCGGTGGTGAACTCAACAGGCAATGCCTTAAAAGTTGAAACGACTGGACTTGCAGCATTGGCGATGATGAAGACAAGTGGCTACAGCAAACAGTTGACTAATGCTGTTGGCAGTATTCAGGGCAGCAAAGACTATTATGGCTATGGCTCCACTCAGGGTACAGTGCTGGCGCTGAAGGCTATCATCGGCTTCACCAAACTGAGCAAAAGACCATCCGAAGGAGGTACCTTTGCTTTAACTGTGAACGGTAAAAAAGTAATTTCATTAAGCTATAAAGCTGGTGACAAAGACATGGAAATTCCCGATTTGACCCAATTCCTCGGCGAAGGAGAACAGCGTATTGAAATTGCTTACGAAGGCACAAAAACTGCCATGCCTTATGAACTGGAGCTCACTTATACTACCCGCATGCCTGATAATTCAGCAAAGTGCGAATTACAACTCGCTACCAGTCTGCCAAAAAATAAGGTTAAAATGGGCGAAACTGTCCGTATGAATACTCAACTGAAAAGTGTTTCAAAAAGACATCAGCCTATAGTGATGACCATGATCGGCATTCCGGCCGGACTATCGGTTCAAATCTGGCAATTGAAAGAACTGCAGGAGAAAAAAGCCTTCGATTTTTACGAAATCTTCGATGGCTATGTAGTACTGCATTATGAATCACTCAGCCCTGGCGAAACGAAAGAAATCAATCTTGATCTGAAAGCCGATATCCCCGGCGAGTACGAAGCACCTGCATCAACTGCCTTCCTGTACTACACGCAGGAGCATAGAGTTTGGAGCAAGCCAGAAGCACTGACGATAAATTAATTTTTGAGAGATATATTTGTTTTGAAAGGGGCTATCTTTTGGACGGCCCCTTTTTTTATTTGCTAAAATCTTCTTTCTAATAAATCTGATGTTTCTAAGCTCAGATCTTAAATACCAACGGATATATGAGTTTCAACTCAAGACTGTTTCAGATCCATCGGAGCGGCCTGTTCTTAGCTGAAAGCAAGAACGGGTTTTAAGACACAGCGTGGTGAACTCTTTAAAATTGAAACACAGATTTGGACTTTGTCCAGTGCTGATCAGACAGAGGCACACAGATTTTTAAGCCATTGCGTCAATACTGATTTTAGACAGATTAACTACGTTAAGACGGATATTCACAGATTGACGAAACTTTCGCATGAAAATCTATTGCTTTTAAGCTCAGATCTTATGGTAGCAACGGATACCTGGGTTTCAACCCAAGACTGTTTCAGCTCCATCGGAGCGGCCTGTTCTTAGCTGAAGGCAAGAACGGGTTTTAAGCCACAGCGTGGTGAACTCTTTAAAATTGAAACACAGATTTGGACTTTGTCCAGTGCTGATCGGACAGATGCACACAGATTTTTAAGCCATTGCGTCAATACTGATTTCAGACAGATAAGCACGTTAAGACGGATATTCACAGATTGACGAAACTTTCGCATGAAAATCTATTGCTTTTAAGCTCAGACTTTTTATTAACCGATGGATACCATGGGAAAACTGTTAGTTGCCCTAAGCTAAAGCATAGGAATCATTCTGTATTTTCTTTCTGAGGTTGAACTGATCTCGTCAGTAGACGAGCGCGATCCGCGAGGCCAAACTATCAAAAAAACACACATCATCTAAAATTCAAAAATTCAGTAAATCCATGTACAATAATAAATTCCGCGTTGCGTTTTCAGTTAAAAAAATCAAAGAAAAACATTAGAAAACAATGAATGCGCTATTAAAAATAATCGTTCTGGCCTTTGTATTTTATTTTGCTATTGATGTGTACAGCAGAAATAAGTCAACTGCAAAACAGGCTCATTATGCTGTCCATAAAGAGCATGACGAGGAAAAAAAGAAAGGAGAGGAGGTAGATTTTTACATCCGACCGCTGGGAGATGTGGATGAAAGCGATTTACAGGATGCCGTAAAATACTTGAAAGATTTTTATAATTTCAGATGCGTTATCCAAACAAAGGTAAATATTATGCAAAGCATGAAGGTTAAGGGCACTGACGACATTCTGAATGCAGAAGATGTTTTGCATGAATTGGCAGCCTATGGAAAAACAGTTTTTATTGCCGACAAAAGGCTCTGGCATATCAGCGAATGTAAGGGTTATACCAACGGAACAACAGTTATTGTCAAAGGTGACAAAAGCATCATGAAAGAGACATTGTTGCATGAAATTGGCCATACGCTTGGCTTAAGGCATTGTGATAATCTGTCCTGTATTATGGCGATTAATAATGATGTTGAGGAAACTGGCAAATTTTGTAAAAAATGTCGAAAGAAAGCAAATAAAGGATTAAAAAAGCCGTTGAAAGGCTGAGTAATTTTTTCAAAATTCACAGGCTTAAAAGGTTATTGGATTATTCTTTTACAGATTTTTCAAAAGGCTTTAGTCTATGAAAAATAAAACAGCGAAGGAGCCCTATGCTTTAGCTTCGTTACCCACAGCTCCGTATTAAAAAAGCCAATGCCCTCGAAAACTTACGAGGGTATTGGCTTTTTAATTGACTTGCCATTTTTAAAAATTACTCCCACTCAATCGTCGCTGGTGGCTTCGAAGTGATATCATACACAATTCGGTTCACGTGCTTCACCTCGTTCACAATTCGGTTGGAGATTTTCTCCAGCACATCGAGCGGAATACGCGACCAGTCGGCGGTCATTCCATCTACGCTGCTTACTGCTCTTAGACCGATAGTATAGCTGTAGGTGCGCTCGTCACCCATTACACCTACAGTTCTGATGCCCGGAAGCACAGCAAAATATTGCCAGATTTCTTTATCAAGACCTGCTTTTGCTATTTCATCGCGATAAACCCAGTCGGCCTCGCGCAGAATTTCCAATTTTTCTTCGGTTACTTCGCCAAGTACACGAATGCCTAAACCCGGTCCTGGGAAGGGCTGGCGATCAACCACATGCGACGGCAGACCCAACTCTCGACCAACGGCACGCACCTCATCTTTAAAAAGATTGCGCAGTGGTTCAATCACACCGGTAAAACTCATATCTTCAGGCAAGCCGCCTACATTGTGGTGCGATTTGATAACTGCCGAATGTCCGGCACCGCTTTCAATCACATCGGGATAAATGGTTCCCTGCACCAACAATTCTATATTGCCTAATTTCTTTGATTCCTGTTCAAAAACGCGGATAAAGGTCTCTCCAATTGACTTTCGTTTAGCCTCTGGTTCGCTAATGCCGGCCAGTTTATCCAAAAACTGTTTGGAAGCATCTACCGCAATAAGGTTCAGGTCGAATTGATGCCCAAAAACTTCTTTGACCATTTTGGCTTCGTCCTTGCGCAGCAAACCATTATCGACAAAAACACAGACCAATTGTTTGCCTACGGCTTTATGCACCAGCATGGCTGCTACCGATGAATCTACACCACCTGACAAAGCACAAAGTACCTTGCGGTCGCCAATCTGACGGCGCAATTGAGCAATACTTTCCTCAACAATATTTTTCATTTGCCAGTCGCCACTGCAGACACAGATTTCATAAAGAAAATTGCGCAGCATTTTAGAGCCTTCTGGCGTATGCAATACCTCGGGGTGGTACTGGAATCCGTAAATTCTTTTTGTATCATTGGCGTAGGCTGCATTGTGGCAGGTATCGGTGCTGGCAATCTGCTGATAACCCTCGGGCAACTGCGACACATGATAGGTATGGCTCATCCAGCAGCTGGTATGCTCGGGTACATTGCTGAAGATGGCATGAGATTTTACATTCAGTTCTTTTTTGCCGTACTCTCTTTGTGAAGCTGCCTCTACCTTTCCGCCGTTCAGATGTGCAATGAGCTGTGCTCCATAACAGATGCCCAAAATTGGTATGCCCAGTTCAAAAATTCCGGGATTGACCGTTGGTGCCCCTTCCTCATAAACAACAGATGGACCACCTGTAAAAATGATGCCTTTAGGATTTTTATTTTTAACCTCTTCGGGACTGATGCTGCAAGGCACAACTTCACAATAAACATTGGATTCGCGTACGCGGCGGGCAATCAGCTGATTATATTGTGCTCCGAAATCGAGGACTAGGATTAATTCGTGGTTCATCTTTTAGATTGAAAGAATTGTAGATTAAGAGATTTCGAGACTGGATAGTGACGAGAACTAAGTTATCAGTAACTAGTACCTCGTCACTAGTACCTACTCAACTGAGTAATTAGGTGCTTCTTTAGTTATCTGTATCGTATGCGGATGACTTTCGCGCAGGCCGGCATTGGTAATTTGTACAAATTGTGCAGTTTCATGTAATGTATTCATGTCTTTAGCACCGCAATAGCCCATACCCTGACGGATGCCGCCAATGAGCTGAAAAACAGTGTCTTCGACATATCCTTTATAGGCAACGCGACCTTCAACTCCTTCGGGGACTAATTTTTTGGCATCATGTTGGAAATAACGGTCTTTACTGCCTTTTTCCATGGCAGAAATAGAGCCCATACCACGATAAACCTTGAACTTTCGACCCTGATAGAGTTCAACTCCACCGGGGCTTTCCTCGCAGCCTGCAAAGATAGAACCCATCATGCATACAGAGGCACCCACGCCCAAAGCCTTGATGAGGTCGCCTGAGTATTTGATACCGCCATCGGCAATTACAGGAACTCCGTATGGAGTTGCAGCCTCGGCACAATCGTAAATAGCTGTAATTTGTGGAACACCAACACCGGCAACAATTCTGGTAGTACAGATTGAACCCGGGCCAATACCCACTTTTACACCGTCGGCTCCAGCTTCGATCAAGGCAACAGTTGCAGCTGCAGTAGCTACATTACCACCAATTATTTGCAGTTCGGGCCAACGTTTTTTGATGCTGCTGATCATTTCCAGTACTTTTACAGAGTGACCATGTGCGGTATCAACTACTAGGACATCCACACTAGATTTAACAAGTCGTTCAACACGTTCCATGGTGTCGGCGGAGGTACCTACAGCTGCACCAACAAGCAAGCGGCCCTTTTCATCCTTCGCAGCATTGGGATAACGCTCCGATTTTTCAATATCCTTGATGGTGATAAGTCCGCCAAGTTTTCCATTGGCATCTACCAGCGGAAGTTTCTCAACACGGTGTTTGCGTAAAGTTGCTTTAGATTCTTCCAAGGTGGTTCCCACAGGAGCAGTTACCAGATTTTCCTTGGTCATAACCTCGCCGATTTTTTTATTGAAATCGATTTCAAAACGAAGGTCGCGATTGGTAAGAATGCCCACCAGTTTTCCCTCATTATCACAGATAGGTACACCCGAAATTCGATATTTTGCCATGAGCGCCTCGGCTTCATGCACAAAATGTTCAGGGGTAAGGAAGAAAGGATTGCTGATGACAAAGTTTTGAGAACGCTTCACACGGTCAACTTCATCGCCCTGCTCGTCGATACTCATGTTCTTGTGTATAATGCCAATGCCGCCCTGACGAGCCATAGCAATAGCCATGTCCGACTCGGTGACTGTGTCCATAGCGGCACTCACAAGCGGAATGTTAAGTCTGACCTTTCTTGTAATTTGTGTACTGAGATCAATCTCGTGGGGTAAAATCTCTGAATAGGCAGGTATAAGTAGGATGTCATCGAAAGTGAGACCCTGTTTCTGCAATTTTCTCATATAATTAGTTTTTGAGTTGCTTCCGAAAAAATTGCAGGCAAATTTAGAAAGGATATTTGGTATTAAATAGTGTTATTTAAATTCTGATGAAAAATTATTGTTAACTTTCTTTTGATATAGTTTTATATTCAATCAAATGTCGCTAATTTTGCGCTTCAATTGAGCGGTTTTGGAGTTGTTTTAACATGCAAAATCCTTATTAATAGGCTTTTATGCCAAAAGTACAACATCATAAATATGTCAAATCAAAAACAAAGCGGATTGGATATCGATTTGGGTAATCTCTGCTCAAAAGATGCCTTCGATTGGGCAAAAACTACCTTTCGCAACCGTGAAAATAAGTCGGGCGCTATTGCGCTTAAGGTTGATGGTGTGTTTTCCAATATGCTGCTTTTTGGCAATCAACGCATCGGGATCGGTTCTGATGGAATTGGCACCAAAATAGAATTGACAGAGCGTACAGGCATATACAATACTTTAGGTTATGATCTGGTTGCAATGGTTGCCGATGATTTGGCTACTGCCGGATTCGAACCAACCAGCATCTCCAACATCATCGATGTTGACAAGCTTGACAGAGAAATCATCAATGAACTGATGAAGGGCTTGGCCGAAGCTTGTAATTTTGCCAATATGAGCATCACAGGAGGTGAAATTGCCGAATTGGGCAACAGAATCAACGGATGGGGCAACAAAATGCACTTCAACTGGTGTTCCACTGCCATAGGCATTCTTCCCGAAAATATGTCAAAACCAATCGATGGTTCGGGCGTAAAACCTGGGCAGGTCATTATTTCACTGCGTAGTCGTGGTTTTAGAAGCAATGGATTTTCATTGCTGCGTCGTACCATGCAGGCTGCCTTTGGCGATAATTGGCACAGTGAGGCTTATAATACCGAAAAAACATGGGGAGAAGCGCTTTTGACACCTTCGCTCATCTATTGTCCGCTCATCAGTAAAATTATTGCAAGCGGAATTATACCAGAAGGCGCGGCACATATTACAGGTGGAGGTCTTGCAGATAATTTCCGCAGGGTGTTGAAAACCACCAATTACGGTTGTGTGATGAATAATCTTTGGGAGCCACTAGAAGTGATGCAGCGCGTGATGGAATTGGGCAATATTGCAGCTGAAGATGCTTATCTTTATTGGAATATGGGTAATGGAATGCTGCTTGTGGTGGAGGAGCATGAAGCAGAAAAGGTTCTGCAAATAGCTGAATCAGAAAATTATCTTGCCCGAAAAGCAGGTCATATAACGGAAAAATCTGACATTATCATCGAGTGCGGAACTGTGCATTTGAAGTACGAATATTAGCAATAAAAAAGACTGCCCCTGCGGCGGTCTTTTTTTCTTAACATAATTTATCGAAGTGTAGATCTTCAGTTTTCATTTTATTATGTACAATACCATACAACGCTTTTTTAAAGAAGGCATACGCGATTCGAAAGGAGAAAGTATCCGTCACAAAGCTCAACAACAGCTTGGCATCAATACCGGAAAGGTAAAGACTGCCCAACTCTTTTCTGTCAATTATCCGCTTTCGCAGGAACAGTTGCAGAACTTTGCCGAGGGTTGCATCAAAGACAAAATTACCGACGATGCGCTTGTAAATGCCTACTATCAGCCCAAAGGATTTGCCTGCGCGGTGGCTGTGGCTCAATTGCCCGGTGTTACTGATGATGAAGGTATCTCGGCACAGATGGCCCTGGCAGATTTTTTCAATCTGGAACTGGATGTCAATACGCAGCATATTTTTTCGCAGTATGTTTATTTTTTCGAAAATAAATTGAGCGAGGAGCAGCTGAAGACTGTAACCAAACGAATTTTGGGAAATCCGCTTATCAACCATTTTGCTTTCGGCAAAGCCGATGAAGATAGTGGCGAAATTGAACTGCGTTACTATGTTCCGGAGGTTAAACTGACAATCGACAATAAGGTGGAGTACATCGAACTCGAAAATCTGAGCGACGAAGCACTTATTCACCTGTCTAAAACCAAGGTACTGGCCCTAAATTTGGAAGAGATGCAGGCGGTGCGCAATCACTATCTCGACCCCGAAATTCGCGAAAAGCGTCGTGAGTTAGGTCTTCAGATGAATCCTACCGACTGTGAACTCGAGGTTTTTGCACAAACCTGGTCGGAGCATTGCAAGCACAAGGAATTCAATGCGATTATTCATTACAACGATAAAGCAAAAGGCGAGCAGAAAACAATCCGTTCTCTTTTCAAAACATATATCAAAGGAACTACTGATAAGGTTGCAGAAAGCCTCAAAGAAAAAGGCAACGATTGGCTGGTAAAAGTATTTTCCGACAATGCAGGTGTGGTGAAAGCCACCAAGGATAAACTTTTTGTCTGGAAGGTGGAGACCCACAATTCGCCCTCGGCACTCGATCCTTACGGTGGAGCAATTACCGGAATCTTAGGTAATAACCGCGACCCGCTGGGAACTGGTATCGGTGGGGCTAAATTGCTGTTCAATACCAATGTGCTCTGTTTTGGTCCGCCCAATTACAGCAAAGCACTATTAACAGGTCAGTTGCACCCACGCCAGATCATGGATGGTGTTGTGGCAGGTATCGAGGCCGGTGGAAATAAATCGGGAGTACCTACAGTGAATGGCTCTATTGTTTTTGATGAGCGTTTTGGTGGTAAACCTTTGGTTTATTGTGGTACCGGTGGTATCATGCCGTATGATTTCAAAGGAAAAAACAGTTGGGAAAAACCAATCGATTCGGGCGATCATATCATTATGGCCGGCGGTCGTGTGGGCAAAGACGGTATTCACGGAGCTACTTTTTCCTCTATCGAAATCGACGAGCATTCGCCTATGTCTGCGGTGCAAATTGGTTCGCCAATTACACAGAAAAAGGTCTATGATTTTATGCTCATCGCAGCAAGAGAAGGCCTTTTGAAAACCAGTACAGACAATGGCGCTGGCGGACTTTCCTCTTCAATTGGCGAGTTGGCACAGATTCCAGGCGGCGCTGTTATTCATCTCGACAGAGTACCTTTGAAATATGCAGGTCTGCGTCCTTGGGAAATTTTTGTTTCCGAATCGCAGGAGCGTATGACACTGGTGGTGGAAGAACATAATCTTGCCCCTCTTTTCGAATTGGCAAAATTGATGGAGGTGGAGCTTACCGATATTGGAATTTTTACCGAATCGGGCTATTTGGATATTCGTTACAACGAAGAAAAAGTGGCTTACATCCAAATGCATTTTCTGCATGAGGGTGTTCCTCAAAAAATTATGCTTGCCGAATGGGATGCTTTGAACCTTAGTGAACCAAAACTACCTGTTCAAACAGATTATAGCGAAAACCTGCTCAAATTGATGGGCAGTCTCAATATCTGCTCGCGTGAGCATATCATACGTCAGTACGACCATGAGGTGAAGGGCAAAACTATCGTAAAACCGCTGATGGGTCCAAATGGCAAAGCACCACAGGATGCCGGTGTAATGCGTTTTGGCTTCGAAAGCTATGAAGGCTTGGCAATTTCAAATGGAATTCTGCCAAGATATGGCGATATCGATGCCTATGAGATGTCGGCAGGTGCCTTCGATGAGGCAATTCGTCAGATTATATCAGTAGGTGGTCGCCTGCCCAATATTGAATCGGGCGATGGTATTTTCTGGTCGGTCAATGATAATTTCTGCGTTCCTGATTCAGTTTTTGATGAAGTTGGAAATCCCGATGGTAAGCAGAAACTGGCCAAGCTGGTACAGATTTGCGATGCACTTTATGATATTGCAACTTATTTTGATATTCCGCTCACATCGGGCAAGGACTCAATGAAAAACGATTTCAAGGCTGACGGACAGAAAATTTCGGTTCCGCCGACGATCTTATATTCTATGACTGCCAAAATCGACGATGTGCGCAAAACGGTCACTTCGGAGTTTAAAGCTGCCGGTGATTTGGTGTATCAATTGGGTGAAACCTACAATGAACTGGGCGCATCGGAGTTTTATGCGCTGCATGGACAATTGGGTGCCAATGTTCCAAAAGTACGCAAAGAGGCAGCCAAAGAACTTTACCTCAAGGTAATGGAGGCCAACCGTCAGGGACTGATCGAATCGAGTCATGACCTTTCGGATGGTGGATTAGCTGTATCCCTTGCCGAATCTGCATTTGGCGGAGCGCTTGGTGCCGAAATTAACCTGGGTAGTCTGCCCCAAGATCTCAGCAATGAGGCCCTGCTTTTTGCAGAATCACATTCGAGATTTGTAGTTACGGTTCGTCCCGAAAACAAAGAAGCATTTGAAACAATTATGGGCGATAGAGCCTTTTTCCTCGGAAAAACAGGCGGCAATCAGCTCAATATTTCAAGAAATGGTCAACAGCTCATTCAAAACAGGGTCGATGCTATGCAAAAAGCCTGGAGTGGAGGGCTTAGTTACTAACAAATCCGAAGGTAGAATTCTAACTTCTAATTTCATCCTTACTCTGACATCTGATAATCTGACATCTGACAATCTAAATATGGTAAAAGCATTAGTTCTCACTGGATTTGGCATCAACTGCGAAGAAGAAACAGCAGCGGCTTACATTATGGCCGGCGCCAAGGCCGATATCGTACATTTCAACGATGTGCTCATCAATGGACATTCCATTCACGACTATGACATTCTTCACTTTCCGGGTGGTTTTTCTTTTGGCGACGACCTTTCATCTGGAAAAGTTATGGCCAATAAAATCCGTTACAAAAAGCTGCCAAATGGCAAAACCCTTTTAGATGAAATCAAAGTCTTCATCAGCAGGGGCAAGTATGTAATGGGAATCTGCAATGGCTTTCAGATGCTGGTGCGTTTGGGATTATTGCCAAACAGCAATCTCTATTTTGAACAGCAGGCAACCCTAGCACATAACGATTCGGCAAAGTATGAGGACCGTTGGGTCTATTGCAAAGTTAATCAAAAGTCGAAAACGCCATTTCTGAAGGATTTGGATATTTTTCCCGTTCCAGTACGTCACGGTGAAGGCAAACTTGTTTTTGGTAATGATACGATGCGACAAATCGTAAAAACCAAGGGCCTGAACTGTTTGAGCTATTGCCTGGCCGATGGTAGTGCCGCCAGTGAATATCCTCAAAATCCGAATGGTGCAGAGCTCGACTGCGCAGGACTTTGTGATCCCACTGGGCAGGTTTTTGGATTGATGCCACATCCAGAGGCTTTCCTAAGTTTGTACAATCATCCAAACTGGGGACAGCTGAAAAGACAAAACCCAATTATGTCTGAGGAGGGAATCGGGTTAAAAATCTTCAGGAATATTGTGGAACATGTAGCGGCGCTTCGCCAATTGGAGCATTAGACGCGTCTGCTTGGCTATCTCACGCAAAGGCGCAAATAACCTTCACAATCTATTTCACGCAAAGATCGCAAAGCCATTTTCAAATTGATATAAACTTTCAGTCTTCGTCTCTTTCCTCTTTTCTCTTTTCTCTTTTCTCTTTCATCTTTCATCTTTCATCTTTCATCTTTCATCTATCCATATGACACTAGTACCTATTCGCCGCGCCTTACTAAGCGTTTCCGACAAAGCAGGAATCAGCGGACTGGCCAAAGCGCTCCAAGCAATCAATTGCGAAATCATCTCTACAGGTGGCACACGCAAACAGCTCGAAAACGAAGGCATTGCCACTACTGAAATTTCAACAGTAACAGGTAATCCCGAGGCCTTCGGCGGAAGAATGAAGACCATTTCCTTCAATATTGAATCGGCTATTTTATTCGATCGCGACCGCGATGCAGCCGAAGCCAAAGCGCTTAATATCGAGCCGATCGACCTGGTTGTCTGCAATTTGTATCCTTTCAAAAAAGTAATGGAACAGGGTGCCGATTTTGAAACACTGATTGAAAATATCGACATCGGAGGCCCGACAATGGTGCGTGCCGCTGCCAAAAATTTCAAACATGTAGCTGTGGTTGTCGATCCGGCCGATTATGAGCGTTTGATAGAGGAACTCAATGATCATAAGGGTTCGCTTAGCTACGCCTTCCGTCAGTATCTGATGGCAAAAGCCTTTAATCATACAGCCGATTACGATGCTATGATTGCCGTTGCTATGGATAAAG
>JBIPOO010000235.1:0-6310 GCA_044379045.1 Saprospira sp. | reverse complement strand
TCATTGCCCACGAATACGGACATGGAATTTCGACTCGTCTCACTGGTGGTCCATCTAACTCAAATTGTTTGAACAATGCAGAACAAATGGGCGAAGGTTGGTCTGATTTCTTTGGTCTGATGATGACTATTGAAGCAGGTGATACCGCAACTGATGCCAGAGGTATAGGAACCTATGCATCGGGCGAGCCTGTTACAGGTGGTGGCATTCGCAATGCACCTTATTGTACAGATATGACTGTGAATCCTTTCACCTATGATGATGTAAATAATACAGCCAATGTTTCTGAACCGCATGGAATTGGTTTTGTATGGTGTACCATGCTTTGGGACCTCAATTGGGCAATGATTGACCGTTATGGTTTCAATCCCGATTTATTCAACGGAAACGGCGGTAACAATAAAACCATGCAATTGGTCATTGACGGATTGAAACTGCAGCCTTGCAGTCCCGGTTTTGTCGATGGTCGCAATGCAATCCTTGCTGCCGACTCGATCCTTTATGGTGGTGCCAATCAGTGCCTTATCTGGGAAGTTTTCGCCCGCAGGGGTCTTGGATTCAGTGCCAATCAGGGAAGTTCGGGCAGCAGATCCGATCAGACCGAGGCTTTTGATCTTCCAAGCATCTGTCAGGTAGCAACTGCTTTACCAAATGCTATTTTCAACAATACACTCAGCTCAAGCTGCCGTGGAACAGTTTTCTTTACTGACCAGTCAACGAGTACGCCGCAGACCTGGAGTTGGAATTTTGGCGATGGCAATAGTTCTACTTCAAGAAATCCAACTCATACTTACAATAGTAGCGGAACCTACACGGTAACATTGATTGTATCGAATAACCTGGGCGCAGATACTTCTACAGCTACGGTTAACATTAGTTTACCTGCCCTGCCAACAGTAAACAACGCAACTATTTGTGCCGGACAAGCAGCAACACTCAACGGAACTGCAAGTGGCGATATTGTTTGGTACAATGCAAATGGCACTGCTATTGACACTGGCCTTACTTTCATTAGTGGCGTATTAACAACAAACAGCAGCTTTTTTGCTGAAAATGTTATTTTCTTTCCTGCACAACAGGTTGGTGCGCTTAATGGCACAATCGGTACCGGTGGATACCATAACAATGCCTTTACAGGTGCTCAAAACTTTACAGCCAGCAAGGCTCTGACTATTTTGTCGGCATGGACTGATGCAGGCGCAGCAGGCGCGAGAACATTCTACATTTGGAATGGATCAAATGCCAGCGGATCGAAAGTGGATTCTGTTACTGTAAATCTTGCTGCTGGTCAGCAACGTGTTACGCTCAATCTAGAGGTGCCAGGACCAGGCGTTTACAGTTTAGGTGCCAGCAATGTGAATCTTTTCAGAAACAATGCAGGAGCTTCCTATCCTTATACGATTCCAAACCTAATTAGCATTACAAGCTCTTCGGCAACAACTAGCGCTACGACATTCTGGTATTATCTTTACGATTGGGAAGTTGCAGAAGCTGCCTGCCGTAGCCCGAGAGTTCCGGTAAATGTAACAGTTGAAGGTGCCTTTTTCAATTACAGTGCGACAGGTTTAGATGTTCAGTTTAGCGATGCGTCAAACTCTGCTACAAGTTGGGCCTGGGATTTTGGCGATGGCAGCAGTTCAACAGACCAGAATCCACAGCATAGCTATAATCAATCGGGTACTTATGTGGTTTCACTTATTGTTGATGGCAATGTAAATTGTCAGTATACTACAACAATCACCATAAATCTCAATAGCACAACTGTGATTGAAGGAACAATTGAAGCAAGCCTGATGCCTAATCCGGCGAATTCAGCTACAGTTATCAACTTCAACAATCCACTAAAATCTGATACAGAACTTCAACTTATAGCTGTCGATGGCAAAGTAATCAGCAACCAAATTATGCCTGCCGGTACCCTTCGTCAGGCAATTGAGCTGGATAAATTGAGCGCAGGAATGTATTTTATTCGCCTAAGAAGCGGAAACTTAAATACAACCTTAAAATTGTCGGTAAATAAATAAATTATTGACCTTAAATATTGACGGGCTGTCCTTTACAAAAAAGGGCAGTACGTTTTTTATTTTTTAATTTTTAAAACTTTTAATACAGACATTTAACTAATTTATATATTTTCACAAAAAATTACTCAATAATTGAACTTTTACCTCCTAACTTTGCTTATAAAGTAAACTAAGTATCAAATTTTAAAACTAAATGCTATGTATTTAAATCTTGACAGAAATTTTAACCCTTTTTTGGGCGAAGAAATGAGTTTTGAGAGCTTCGTCTTTCCGGGTGGTGAAGGACACATCAAAATTACAGGAAGCCCAAGCAGCAGCGTAACTGTGAGTCACCGCGTCAAATCTTTCAGCGACATGGTGATGATTATGCTGGCTGTTGATGCATTGCGCAGAATGGGTACTGAGCAGCTAAATCTTGTATTGCCTTATTTCCCTGCTGCACGTCAGGACCGTGTGATGGTAAAAGGTGAGCCACTTACCGTAAAGATTATGGCCGATATGATTAACTCGCTCAATTTGAACCGCGTTACGGTCTTCGACCCACATTCGGAAGTGACTCCTGCCCTACTCAATAATTGTGAAGTAATTTACAACTACGATTTTATCGCAACTGCAATTGAAGATATCGGTCAAAATGTATTGTTGTCAGCTCCCGATGGTGGTGCATTGAAAAAAATCTATAAGGTTTCGGAAGCACTTGGCGGTATTGAGGTGCTGGAATGCAGCAAATCGAGGGATGTAAAAACAGGACATCTCAAAGGATTCCGCGTCAGTGCCGATGACCTTCAAGGCAAAAACTGCATTATTGTCGATGACATCTGCGACGGTGGTGGTACTTTTATGGGCCTTGCCGAGGAATTGAAAAAGAAAAATGCCGGAGATTTATACTTAGCGGTTAGTCACGGTATCTTCTCCAAAGGCTTCGATGATTTGTGCAAACATTTTAAAGGAATTTATACGACAAACTCTTTCAGGGACATCGATGATGCAAGAATTAAACAAATAAAACTGGAGCTTTAAACTTAGACTTCAGATTATCGGATGTCAGATTATCAGCCTTTTTGAATAATTTAAAAATCTGACTTCTGACAATCAGACTTCTGACAATCTAACATCTTATCGTCCGAAAGACGAGACTAATTTCTAACTTCTAACTTCTAACTTCTAACTTTAACATGAACCCATTACTCCTAACCGACGGCTACAAAGTCGATCACCGCAGACAATACCCCGAGGGTACATCCCTTGTTTACTCAAACTGGACACCACGCAAAAGCCGTATTGAAGGCGTCAACGAAGTTGTGTTCTTCGGCTTGCAGTATTTTATCAAAAAGTACATTATCGAAGATTTCGAACAACATTTTTTCAGTCAACCAAAGGACAAGATTCTGAAAGAATATGCCCGCCGCATCAACAATTATCTCGGTCCAAACGAGGTTGGGATTGAGCACATTGCTGCATTGCACGACCTTGGCTACATACCAATGATTTTCAAAGCATTACCCGAGGGTGCAGTTGTGCCAATCAGGGTTCCAATGTTTACCATGTACAACACCAAGCCCGAGTTTTTCTGGTTGACCAACTATTTCGAAACCCTACTCTCTGCAGTAGTGTGGATGCCATGTACCTCGGCGACTATAGCAAGACAATATCGTAAAATTCTGGACAAATATGCCGCCGAGACTTCATCGACACCCGATTTTGTAAACTGGCAGGCACATGACTTTTCGATGCGCGGTATGGCTGGTATTGAGGCATCGCTTATCTCGGGCATGGGTCACTTGTTAAGCTTTACCGGAACCGATACTATTCCTGCAATCGATGTGTTAGAAAGATATTATCATGCCGATTCTGATGCTGAACTTATTGGCGGATCAGTTGCCGCAACCGAACACTCGGTTATGTGCATGGGAACCACCGAGGGAGAATTCGATACTTTCAAACGCCTGATTTGCGACCTTTATCCAAAAGGCATTGTATCTATCGTTTCCGACACCTGGGACCTTTGGAAAGTATTGACAGATTATCTTCCAAGACTTAAAAATGAAATCAGCAGCCGTGAAGGTCGAGTAGTTATACGCCCCGACAGTGGCGATCCCGTTGATATCATTTGCGGAAATGCCAACGGCAAATCTGAGGTAGAACGCAAAGGCGTGATTGAACTGCTTTGGGATGTTTTTGGCGGTTCGGTCAATGCAAAAGGTTACAAAGAGCTAATTCCACAAATAGCGGCTATCTATGGAGACAGTATTACCTTGCAACGTGCCGAGGAAATCTGCTCGCGCCTTAAACTGAAAGGTTTTGCCTCTACCAATGTCATTCTTGGCATCGGTTCCTACACTTATCAGTACAACACCCGCGACACCTTCGGATTTGCTATGAAAGCCACTTATGGCGAGGTAAACGGCGAAGGCCGTGCCATCTTCAAAGATCCGATAACCGATGATGGTACCAAAAAATCTGCAAAGGGATTGATGAAAATTACCCTCGAAAATGGCGCCTATAAACTAACCGATAATGTTGCCTGGGAAGAGGAAAAACAGGGTGAGCTTGTTGAAATTTTCCAGGATGGCAAACTTTTGGTTGATTGGACTCTTGCCGATATCAGAAAAAGAATGAAAGGTTAAATAGTTCTAATTGTATCATTTACAGAAAATCCCTGCATTGGCGGGGATTTTTTTTGTGAATTAAATTCTGTTTACTACTTTAAACATTTGATGTTATAATGCTTTACCTATAAGTCCTGCAAAATTAAGGGTAGGCGATAACTTTTATTTTTCCACGCCAATAATTGGTTTTCCGCAATTCTTTTCATAAATAAGTGCGATTTATGTGATTATTTACACAAAAATAGCACTTATTCGTGTAGAACACCAATTTTGTGGCGATTTTTCTTTAGCAGGTAAAAGGTAAAATTATACCCATGACAAAACACAGATATGATACACTGTCATTCACAAAATCAGATTGAATCTTCAGATTTTCAATAAAAACAAATTTATTTTTCGTGGAAAAATGCGGATGAATTTACCCGACAGGACAGTATCTCTGAAAAAATCCCCGAAAACCACTTAAGGCTTCGGGGATTTTATACTTTGTTATTTCTTCCTTAGGGCTACTTTTTCTTCTTCTTTGGCTTAGGCTGAGGCAATTCATTGACCGTAATTCTGACTAATTCGCTCAACCAATCGCTGTCTTCAACTTTATCCTCAATCAAAAAACTGGGCTTTGCGCCTTCGTAGGGTACCGCCTCTAGAACTTCACCAATAAAAGCCCTGCCCGACGCTGTTGGTTTTACGAAGAGTTTGTCATCGCAGATTAAGGCAAAGATTTTAGCATCGGAATACAGCGCGTATTCTCCGAACATTTTTTTAGCGCTTATTTCACCTGAACCTTTAATTTGTTCAAGCACAAAGTTGACAAAATCCTGATTTGATGCCATTTTTGATATTTACTCTAGCGTTAGCCTTTGGGAGGCAAAGGAATGAGCATAGATACCTCCTTTTTATACTCCGCAAAATCGGTTCTGGTTTTCAGCTGTCTTTGTTCCTTCAATGGAATTGAGGCAAATATGAACATCAAAAACATGCCGATAGAACCTAAAAGCGTCCAGTAGGGTGCTCCGGCGCCCAGGCTAACTGCAGCTAGTCCAAACCAAAAGAGGATTTCACCCAGATAATTCGGATTGCGCGAGTACTTCCACAAGCCCTTTCTGATACATGCACCCTTTTGTCGGTTAGGGTTATTGCGTTCGGCAAAAAGTGTATTATCGGCAAAAAGTTCTAAGAATGTCCCAATGATGGCTACAACATTTCCGATGATAACAAGCAGGTTGAGTTCCTTTGCTGTTCCATCGTAGAGAAAGAACAAACCAGTCATGCTCAAAAAAACAATCAAGGTGGGGTATAAATGAATGGCAGAAAAGTTAATCCATTGAAAATGTTTGCCAAACTGAATACGGAAGTTAACATAGCGCCAGTCTTCATGTTCCCAGCCCGACCAGCTTCTATACCAATTGTGGGTGAGTCGCCATGACCAAAATGAAATACTGAATGCAGTAAGATAATGCGCTGCCTGCCATTGTTCCAATGAATTATAAGCCCAAAGTAAGACAAAATAAAATGGAATGACCGACCAATAGGCATCGTAGGCGCTGCTGTTTTTCTTTAATAATGAAAAAGCAAAAACCACCACAGTCATTACCAAATCAGCGATAAAAAATCGCAACATTTCATTTCCGGGATTGATAAAAAAGTAACTCAAATAACCGCTAATTCCTATCAATA
>JBIPOO010000044.1:0-20574 GCA_044379045.1 Saprospira sp. | reverse complement strand
GGATTAGCGGAATACTGTCATCTGTATTTTTTGTTTTTAAAGGCGCTGACAAGCTGGCAGATATTGATTTGCCATTAAAACCATAAATAATAAATCCTACAACAATTATTGATATGGGAATGGCCAGTAAAAAAAGGATTCTTAAGGGTTTGATGCGGTTCATATAGTTATTGAAAGTTGTATGATTTTGAATTTTGCAATATATTACTAATACCCTGAATCGTAAAATTAGCTGTGGATCAAAACAACTATTGTTTTAGCGTTTCAACGCCGGATTCAATTCAAAAGCCTTATTTAAATATTTTTGCCCCTCTTCAGCATTGCCCATTTGTTGGTAGGTGATGCCTAGATTCAGGTAATTATTGGCCTCTTTTGGGTTTAGTTTAATTGCCTCTGTGTATACCCTGACGGCATCGGAATATTTTTGCTGCATAGCATAAACAATCCCCAAATGCTGATAATTGTTGGCCATTGCATCTTTTACACCGCGTTGAGTGTTTATTACAAGTGCCTGGTTGAGGTATTTTTCAGCCAATGGGAGGTTATTAAGCAGTTCGCCGTATACCCTGCCAAGCATTTCAATTCCATTGAGGTAACCGGGCTGTAAATCCAGCGTTTTTAGCAGGTAAGTTTCAGCTTTTTTGCCATCTTTTTTTAGGGTATTAACATAGCCCAGATTGTACATGGCAGTATGAAATTTTGGATTGATGCGCACAGCCTCGCCAAAATGTTTTTCTGCAAGATTGAGCAGGCTGCTGTCGGGCTTGGCGGGAGGCTGAACATCTAAAAACCTTTTAAAAACTGAATTGGCATAATAATAATTCATCTTGGCTGAATTGGGTGAGGCTTTAATATCGGCAGCAAATAGTGTGTCATTGTTGAACCAATCTGGATTGCGACCAATGGTTTTGTAACTGTATGCCAATGTTAATATTGCTGTGATGCCCAACAAGGCTGGTTTTTTGAACATATCTGCCATGCTTTCGGTCTTCAGTAAACGACTCAATCCATAGGCAAGTGCCAGACTAAATCCTAATGAGGGGATGAAGAGAAAACGATCGGCCATAGGTGCACCGATATTAAATAAAAGATTGATGGTCAGCGAAAGTGGCAAAAAATAAAGCAGGATACTCAGTGCAAAAACATCTTTTTTGAATAGCCTGAATATCACAAAGGCTGCCATTCCAAGATAAATTAAAAGACCCAGAATAGCCTGCGGATCGCTAAAAGAAACCAATGGAATCTGCTCTCTTGAGTAATCGCTCGACATTGTTAGTGGGAAAATCAAAAGTAGGATATAACGAAGCAAAATCAGGGAAATCGTTGCAAGTTTTTCAACTGTGGCAACACCATAAAATGGATTTTCCATAATATCCTTATTGGTTTCGGCTTCAATTCCCCCAACCAGATAGGATCGAATGGCAAAATAAAGCAGGGCAGCGCCCCAGTATGGCGCAGCAGCAAAAAGGATTTTAGACCAGTTTTTATCTTTTTCGAAAATCAGCAGTGTAAACGGAAAAATAGCAATAAAGGTAAAGGCATTTTCTTTGGACAGCATGGCGCCGAAATATGCCAAAATACCCAGCGAACTGAGTAGGATAGAAGGTTGTCTGTAACTTTTGTGCAAGGCGAATAAGGCACTGAAAAGCAGCAACATAGCCAGAATTTCGTCCCGGCTTTTGATATTGGCAACAACTTCTGTATGAATGGGATGTGCTACAAAAATGAGTCCGGCAACAAAGGGTATGACCGACCCGCCCTGAGTCTCCGAAAACCATATTGAAAGCAGATTGAAAAGCAGCAGTGCCGAAAGTGCGTAGAAAAATATATTTAGAAAATGGCCAACTGTCGCGTTATATTCATAAAGCTGTGCTCCCGAATCATCTTTTATACTTTGGCCATTTAAGGTTTTTTCTTTGCCAAAAAGCTGGTTTTCAACAGCAAAACAGACCAGTGACAGTGGTCGGAAACGACCTCCAGACAATTCCATACCGCCCTCGCCGTACACACCTTCGAAAAAATCTCGTGTGACCAAATCGGGAATCCCCGCAAGTCCTTTCTGCGTAAAGGTATTATCGGTGATTACAATCGAATCGTCGAAGGCAAATTTATGTCCGAGGGTATTACCATATAGAACAAAGGCCAGTAAAAAAAGGACCCAACCACCGTATTTCGACAGAAATGGTATCTTTTGGTTCAGTACAGGCTTACTAATGTTGGATGAATTTGCTTTTATTTCAGTTTTTGGAGCTGTCGGCTGATTTTTTTTCTTTGCCATAAGATTCAATCACAATAGAAATTTAAAGAAAGGAAGCGTCGAAAAGCAAGGGTAAAATATCTTTGAGGGAACTTACGGTATATACCTCTCCACTATCGCCCTGTAGAATGAGTTTGATATCTTTTTTCTGACGTAGCTCATACTCCAGTAAGACCTGACGGCAGGAGCCGCAAGGCGGTACGGGTTTGTGAAGACCTTTCGACTGTGTTTCTACTGTGATAGCCACTGCAGAAATGGTTACACCGGGAAATCGCACTGCAGCGGCGAAGGCGGCATTCCGCTCGGCACAGATTGTAACGGGGAAAGCTGCATTTTCCTGATTACTGCCGGGAACAATTTCTCCATTTTCGAGTAGTACTGCTGCACCTACTTTGAATTTACTGTATGGCGAGTAAGAAGTTTTGAGGGCTTTTTTTGCCTCTGCCAAAAGTTCTGCATCATTGCTGTTGAGTGACTTTTCGTCGGGATAACTCAGGTATTCGGCAGAGAAAAGTATTTTTTTCATGCTAATAGTTTTTTGGATTACAAAAACAAGGCTGACGATTTAGTAAGTTGTCAGTTTGTTTCGAATGGCAAATTAACAAAATTAGAACAAAAAAATACCAATTTGAAAAGTAATTATTAAAAAGTGGGTAGCTTATTACCCCCCAGACCTTAAAGGTTTATTAAACCAATAAGGTCTGGGCAGTGAAATTTTTATTTCTTTACAAACTGTTTTGTGCTTACTGCACCATTATTTTGGAAGAATATCTGAATCGTGTAAATTCCATTAGGCAAATGACTGATATCCAAATTTTTCATTTGGGCTGAATTGTCAAATGATCTATTGTCAATTATTTGACCCAATTGATTGGTAATACGAATTTCAATTGGCCCTTCATTATCTGTTTCAATGCTAATGAGATCGTAAGCAGGGTTAGGTATGATTTTAACATTTTGATTTTCGCCGAATTCAACCACTCTCCAATCTGAATAGTTATGCGTGCCATCCAACTCTGTACTTCTAATTCTGTAATAATTCAGACCACTTTTTGCCTGTTCATCTAAAAATTGGTAACTGTCAGCACTGTTTAAAAGATTTGAATTTCTTGAACCGATTGTGTAAGCTGAAATCCCGTCCTCACTACGCTCAATTTCGTAAATTTCAGTATTGATAGAGTTTTCAACGGTCCAATTGAGTAAAACCTTATTATTTTGCTGCTTTTCTGCCGTAAAATGTAACAGATTTAAATCAAGTATGACACTTTGAGTTGGCGTGATAATAAAATGAGAAAACGATGGGACAGAAAATTCAAAAGCATAAACATTTGTTGTACTTGAGAATGGAGTAGCTGCTGCACCACTAAGTAATCGAATGGTATGAGGAATAATCTGCTCGGGGCCAACACCAATAATGCCACTTGCATAACGAACCACCTGAAGCTGAGTTGCGCTGGTTAATGGTGTAAATGTATTGACACTAGCGCTGATTAGTGCATTCAATTCGGCCTGTGTAAAGTAGATTCTTACATTGGCAGGGCCATTATTTGTCGGTACAATTTCCCAATGTCTTTGGAGGTAAGGGTACATAATACCACCAATATTAACCTGTTGTACAGTAGGGTCGAAAAAGATCTCTGTATTAACCCGGCCAAGTGCACTTTGGTCGTTGGCAGCTGTTGAATCCTGAATAGAAACAACAGGACGATCATCCAAATTCCCAAACAATGTGAGCCATACGGAACTGTTCGTAAAATCACATTCAGCAGTTTGTGCAGTTTGGGTAAGTATATTTGGGGCAAGCTGATTTACAATGGCCGATCTGCTTATTGGAGTAGTCTCCTCAGCACAACGGAAAGTTGTAATATTAAAAGTATATGTAATACTTGAACTTGTTGAATTTATAGGAATTGTAACCATAGCAGGGGTGCTGCTATTGTTATCATCATCTGGTGCTGTAACTACATTTGAACCATTTCCGCTGGCACTTGTCCAGGTATAATTTACATAATAGGGACCAGTTCCAGTTACTGGTATGGTAAAGGAAGGCGGTGCAGATATACCGCAGGGTATGATTATATTTGAACCTGCATATTGGGGTGTTACCAGCACCGGAAGACTGAAAGCCCAAATGCCGGTAGCAGATCCACCGATATTGTCAGAATTTAAACCGGTCTGAAATTCCAGAAAAGGCTGAAGGTTTTGATAATTTACAGGACTAGTCGGAATAAGTGTTAAATTGGTTTCTTTGGTGCCTACGCAGTCTTTTACCTTTACGAAATCGATACAGAATGCTGGACCAAATGGTTTTCTGATGCTAAAATTATTGCCTGGGCTCGAACTTTCAATATTTACAAAAGCTGAACTTGTTCCATTTGAGATAATATGACCATGCGGAGCTCTCAAGGTTTGAGTGCTTCCATTGCGGAAACGGTAAAAATATCCACCTTCAAGTCTGAGACTATCCATCGTGTTGTTGGCATCTATGTAGGCATTGGCTTCGAGCTGGAGGAAATTATAGTTTGATGCTCCAAAGAGACTTACCGCCTGGTCGCTGTCGGCAATACTGACCTTTGGATAATTGAGGCCGTTGCCCATATAATAGTCGAGTTTGGTATTGGTTAAGCTCGAATTAAAAGTAACATTGGGCATAAAGATAATCTGAGCATTCGGACTGGAATTAAAAGTAAAATTTGTAGCATTCAAATCCCAAACTCTAGCATTCCAATATATATAATACCATGCAGTAGATCTTACTGTAATTGTCGAGCTTCCCAGATTTAGTGTTCTGGCATTCGTTGAATTAGAATTGAAGTATGAACTGATTGTAATATTAAAGTTATTGCTATTGATTGTACCGTTAAAAAACCTTAGTTCACCTGCACGACGGTTTGTGGTGTTGGTTCCTGCCCAATCGTTGTCAAGGTATAAATCATCGAGTAAATTCCAAACTCCGGCAGATTTATTAAAAATCATCGCCCTTGCCTGAAGTTTCGAGCCATTGGAGCGTATGTCTCCGCTTCCGTTCATGTGAATATCGCCTCTGAATAATAGTGAAGTCATATTTGGCGCCAAAGTAAGATTGCCGCTAATAAATATCCTGGAGGGAGAAATGTCACTGCCCAAATTTCCATCCCATCTTGCCAAAGCGTTATTGAAAACGAAATTTCTACAGTGTAAATCGGCATTTCCAATTGAAAGTCGGGCAGCGTCGCTGAATAAAATATCGCGACAACGGGCACTTGCAGCTACAGTACAGCCATTACTTGTTGCCGAGAAGGAAAGATTATCGAATACAACATCATCAATTGGGCTTGGTACACAAAGGCTATCTCCCATAGTATTGCTCTGCACGGTAGTCCAATGTCCTGGATCTGACCAATTTCCTGTATATAAGGTTGGATTTCCTCGGCGGGCTCTCCAATAAAAGGTTTGTGAACTGCCTGTGTTAAAGGTCCACCCACTATTATTTCCAGAATTGGTACTATTTGTAACGTTAATATTGGTATTTGGTGCAGGGGAAACGTTGGGCATGCCAAGAATATTTGCAAAACTAATATTTACCGCACCATTCACTCTGAAACCTCCATTCAGTGGATTGCCGTCGTGGGTTAAAATTGAAATATTTTTTCTACAGCTTCCGTTCGCAGTAAAATTACCTGCAACTTCTAATCTTGAACCAGTCCCACCAAAAGAACTGAAGACCAGGCTACTGCCTTCTTCCATCACAACATCACCGTTTGCCCCGTTTAAACCGCCTATTACGCGAAGCGCAGCGGCAACATTACCACCGTATTGGGTATTCCCCATAACCATGAGCGCATCCTGTTTTAGGGTTAGATTTCCTCGAATGTAAAGATTACTGTAATTTGATTTCATGCCACCATATACAATAAGGTTGGGAAGGTAACCTCCATAAACAGAATATCCGCTTAAATTTACAGGTTGTGTCCAGTGAATGGTAGCATTTCCAGTGTAATTTATGGCGGTTGCCCCGTGATCGCGCATGTAAAATGCCCAACTGCCTGTATTGATATAAATTTGAGTTCCGTCTAAATTTCCATAACAGATTGCAAAATCAGCACTGGGACGCAGCGTATCAGCAGCCATTCTAAGCCTTGAAAAATCACCGCAACTGATAAGACCTGAATAATTTCCTATAATTCTGTAATCGGAAAAGTTGTCGAGTATAACGCTAATAGTGTTATTTACTGCAGCATTTGTTATTACTGTATCGGGGCCACGGCCACACAACAATATAGCTCTGTAATTACCACCTACACCGCTAATAGCTCCAAAGGTCATTTTACTGTCATATCTCAGGTCGCCAAAAACCTGTAACAAATTCCCTCCACTCAGGCGGGCACTTGTTGGAATTGAAGACAACCAGGTCATATCTTTACAATATGCTCGTTGAGTATATTCTACTCTGTTATTTGAATTGAAGGAAGCAGCATCGAAAAACACATTATCGAATGGAGTGGGTAAGCAGCTTGCCGGGTTGAAACTACCCCCCGAGAACTCACGCCAGTTATTGATGTTGTGCCAGTCCTGGTTTCCTGCGATTGCTCTGAAGTATAAATCTCGACCAGTACCTGAATTTATGGTGATGTTTACAATATTTCCTTTGCCAATACTATTATTTGCAACATATAATCTTCCTCCTGTTATATCGGCAGTCACTCTTGAAAGAATAAGGTTGTTCATAACCAGAGTACCTGGACTTATTTTGCGTATAGTCAGATTATCTACCCATCCATTTTTAGCATTTGACCCAATTATAGGAAACTGATTACAATTGGAATAGTTGATAATATTTTCAATTTCTAAGGTTTTGGCAGATGAATGAGCTGATAAAATTGTTTGGGGATAAACATGTAAATTCTTAATGATCATTGTAGTATTATCATTAACTAAAACTACTTGTCTTTTTGCAAAAACATGCTCGAAGGTATCCCTGTTATTTCCTCTGGTATTTATGTAAACCGAAGCGTTGTAATCACCTATTGGTGATGCAAATTCAGTATCGAAGCTGATACTATCATATTTTATACCGGTTCCAAATCGCATCCAGGTGTAATAGTACCCATTTTGTATGATGTGTGAACCTCTTGAGCTAAAACCTGAAAAATTTGGTGTTGCAGCAATCGCATTAAAGTCAACATCCCAGGCATACTGGTCATGATATCTTGTGAGTGTTATTCTGGAACTGTCAATGCTTAATCTTCTGTTTCTGTTATTGTTATTTGAAATAAAATTATCGGCACGGATCGATTTTTTGTTTGTATTCAGATATCCCCCGTTTAAAATTATTCCGCCCTGTGTAAGATTTGCAACCGATTGTGAAGGGTCGTCCACATGTAAATTATCCATCAGAATATACTCGACTAGATTATTACATTCAAAAACCATAGAATTTACAAGGAGCCTTTTTCCTGCTGTTGTAATATAATGTAATGTCCCTGCACTCTGAAAGGATTTGAAACGCAAATTGCCCGAAAAGAACCAATTCAGATTGCTACACAGCGTAAGGTCACCATGTATGTCAAGATTTACCGTGGAATTGGTACAACGCAGGGAAGGTTGATTTGCTGCAGCAATTGAAGGATCCCAATACATGTTATTGCAACTTGCATTTGATGTAATGTTAATAATCTGCCCCGGAGCATTAAATGCAGCTGAACTGAAAAATACATTGTCATTAGAGATAGGCGATTGTGCTGCTGTAAGGCCAGAGTTGAAACTTCCAACCCACCACATATTCGGGTCGTTATAATCGCCGCTTGTATTACCTTTCCAATACAAGTTAATCGAGAATAACTGTTGCACATTGATAATCATTGCTAATGTGAAAAGTAAATTTCTGAACATAATTCTAAGTTTTTTGAAAGAAATCCTTGATGAAAATTTTTGGGGCTTTAAATTTTATGTAAATATACATGTATCGAATGAAATTTTCAAGATTTTCAATGTTAAATAAATAATATTATTTCAAAAGTTATATATTTTTTTAATAATTAAGATTTATAATATTGTTAATAATTATAAATGTAAAATAATATTCTGATTATTTCAAAATATTATATATTCTTATACGCTGTAAAATGTGCTGAATAAAATTTATATTTATTTTGATTGTTTTCAAAAATATTGCTAATTTTGTGTAACAATTTCGATAGGGAATTGTCTAGTTTTTATATACAGAAGGAAGAGATAGTGCCCTGCGCTATCTCTTCCTTCGCGTTTAAGGCAAAAAAATAAACTTTAAATGACAAAATAGTGCTAAAATAGTTTTGTAAACTTTTTCCAAACATCAATTCATATTCAAATTATGGCAGAATTAACAGACAATAAGGTGACCGTACTAAAAGGAGCTGAATTCCTCATCAGCGATAGCGAGCCACAAAATACCTTTATCCCCGAGGAGGTAAATGAGGAACAGCAGATGATCCGTCAAATGGTACGCGATTTTTGCGAAGTACACATTTATCCCAATTACAAGAAGATTGAAAAACAAGAAGATAACATCTCCAAGACACTTCTTGGTATTGCCGGAGAGCAAGGACTTTTGAGTTCTCATATTCCTGAAGAATACGGTGGAATGCCGCTCGAAACCAATACAAATACCATTATTACCGAAGAAATTGGCCGCTCAGGCGCATTTTCGGTTTCGGTGGCAGCACATACCGGGATTGGTATGTTGCCCATTTTTTACTTTGGAAATGAGGAACAAAAGAAAAAATATCTTCCGGGACTTTGCTCAGGTCAGATCGTAGTATCCTACTGTCTTACAGAGCCTGGCTCAGGATCTGATGCGCTTGCAGCAAAAACCAAAGCCATACTGAGCGAGGATGGCAAACACTATCTCATCAGCGGTCAAAAAATGTGGATTACCAATGCAGGTTTTGCCGATGTTTTTATTGTTTTTGCAAAAGTTGACGGGGATAAATTTACTGCCTTCCTGGTAGAAAGAGATCGCGAAGGACTGAGTTTGGGTGCCGAAGAAGACAAAATGGGTATCAAAGGATCGTCGACTCGTCAGGTTTTCTTCGAAAATGTAAAAGTACCTGTCGAAAACATTCTAGGCGAAATCGGCAAAGGACATTTAGTAGCTTTTAACGTACTCAATATCGGTCGTTTCAAATTGGGTGTAATGGCGTTGGGCGCTGCCAAATGGAATGCCAATACTGCTGTTAAATATGCCAACGAGCGCCAACAGTTCAATGTGCCAATTTCTAGCTTTGGTGCAATTCAGTACAAACTTGCAGAGCAGGCCATTCAAATTTTTGCGACTGAATCGGCTCTTTATCGTACTTCATGGTTGTTACAACGCAAAGCTACCGCTATGTATGAGGGAGGCGCTAGCTACGCAGAAGCCAAACTCGAAGCTGCCGAAGAATACGCCGTTGAATGTGCTATGCTCAAAGTAATTGGATCTGAAATGCTCGATTATGTGGTAGACGAAACAGTTCAAATTCACGGTGGAAATGGTTTTTCAGAAGAATATGTAGCAGCCCGTGCTTATCGCGATGCCCGTATTAACCGCATTTTTGAAGGAACCAACGAGATAAACCGCCTTTTGGCTTTCTCTATGACCATGCGTCGCGCCATGAAAGGTGAAATCGACCTGGTAGGTCCGGCCTGGGCAGTACAAAAAGAACTCGCTGCGATGCCAAGCAATGAGAAAACTGATGGAACCTGGGGTGCCGAGATTGATGCTGTAAAAAATATGAAAAAAATCGGTCTGATGGTGGCAGGCGCAGCCGCAAAATATCAAATGGACGGTCTAATTGACCTGAAAAATGAACAGGAAATCGTGATGAACATCGCCGATATTATGATGGATATCTACGTGGCAGAATGTGTACTGCTTAGAATCCGCAAAATGGAATCTTTAGGACATAATACCGATTTGCAGGGCCAAATGATGAAGGTTTATTTCAACGATGCATTTGCCAGAATTTCGAAAAATGCATCAGATGCACTTTCTTCTTTTGCCGATGGTGACGCCTTACGTATGATGCTGAATGGTGTGAAACGTTTCTCGAAATATGAGCATGTCAATGTCAAAAATGCTCGTCGTGCTGTTGCCAAAAAATTGATTGAGGCTAATGCTTACTGCTTCTAAAGCATTAACCTAATAAAAAAAAACTCCCGTTGAATAAATATTTCAGCGGGAGTTTTTTATGTTTTAAAAACTATCTCATATATGAAGGGAAGAGATTATATGGCTTTTTACCCCTTCTGGTTTTTGCCTTTAATTCGGCATTTTTACGCTTTTCAACTTCTTTTTTATTGTCCTCAGGATCTTTTTTAATGTCCGGATTCATAAATTTTTCTTTTGACATGTTAAGTGCAGCCTTTGATGGGTCGACGCTATGGTAAGCTGGGCAGGAGGCTGTTCTTTGACAGGAACTGCTTAGGAAGAGGCTGCCTGTAATTGATAGAATTGTCAGAATAGTTTTCAACGATTTACACATGACTTGAATTTTTATATGAATAAGACGGCGAGCTTGTCAAAAGACCTAATAATTCGTTTTATATACAACGACAAAAATTTAACCTTAGTTTCTTATTACAAAAATAAAAAAAAATTGTGATTAAATGAGTCATATAACTAAATAATTAAATCCGACTTGCATTTTTAAATTGCATTTCTCATCAAAAAAAATTATTTTTGTGAAAATGTCAAACAGTAGATGAGAGAATATTATTCGGTGCTTGGAATCAACAAAAATGCCTCCGAGTCTGAAATTATCAGTGCATACCGCAAATTGTCGGCCAAATTTCATCCCGATGCCAATGGCAATGACCCTTTTTTTGCAGAACGATATCGCGAATTACAGGAGGCCTACAACATGCTTATCAATCCTTCTAAAAGGTCAGCATATGATGCTAATCTCGATCCAAAATTTGCACAAACTGTTGAAATTGTTAAAGATAAGGAAAAACCTATCATTACTTTTTTTGAAATTTCTAAAAAATCCATTTCAGAATCTGAGCCTGTGACGCTGCGTTGGCAAACAATTCATGCCTCTGAAATACAGATTGACCTTATTGGAAATGTTGAGGCCGAAGGAACCAAAACACTCAGGATACCCTTTGAAAATAAAGAATTTTTAAGAATTGCTATCAATGCCAAAAATGGTTTTCTGAACGAAACCGCGTCTAAATTCATTGAGATTAAAAACAAGGATTTTGATGAGACAAAGCATGTTGCTTTGCCAAAACAAGATATAATAAAGGAACATACATTAAGCGATAAAAAAGTTGAGAATAAAGTAGCAGCTAAAGAATTTAAAAAAGAAGAGCAGTCCAACGTCGCAAAAGAAATTAAAGAAAAAAAGTCGAAAACTGTAGAAAGAAAAGCGGAAGAAAGCGAAAAAAGGAAAGAACGTCCGCTTACTAAAGAAGAAAGGCTTGCTGGAATTACAATTGCCTACGAGGATGAGTCAGTATCAAAATCATTTAAAAAAAGCGATTTATATGTTTACATTGTCTTAATCGTACTCTTGGTCTTTGTTGTAATGATGCTCATTTTTGCTTATAGTCTCAATCCGGTAGTTTGAAACATATTTCATATAAAGATATAATTTAATAATGTTTGGATTTTTAAAAGTTAAGAAACACGAGTCGAGAGGCTTTAACTATAAGCCACGCTATTTCGATGCTGAAAAAGAGGCGCTCAGGCAAAAAATAAATGCTGCGGAGAAAGCAGAGGGTAAATCCCTGAATGAAGATACAGAGTCCGTTAAATCGAGAATTCGAGATAGTATGCGACATGCAAAAAATGTCAACAGACGAGATCTAAGAGGGCTTTGGCGGGGTGGCAATGTGAGAATTGTCGCCATTCTTATCGCATTAATTTTCTTTTTCTACATTGCGATGACTAAATTTTTGCCCGTAATTGTGCAAATGTTTTTTCCGGAATACTAATTTTTAAATCGAATCAAAAGCCCAAATGGCAGACATAATAAAACTTTTACCCGATCATATTGCCAATCAGATTGCAGCAGGAGAAGTGGTACAGCGCCCTGCTTCGGTTGTGAAAGAATTGATGGAAAATGCCATTGACGCAGGCGGTAAAAATATAAAACTTATCGTAAAAGACGCTGGTAAAACGCTTATTCAAGTAATTGATGATGGTATCGGTATGAGCGAGACCGATGCAAGAATGTCTTTCGAAAGGCATGCCACTTCAAAAATTAAATCGGCAGAGGAGATTTTTAGCATAAAAACGATGGGTTTCAGGGGTGAGGCACTTGCCTCCATTGCTGCAGTAGCTCAGGTTGAACTACGCACCAGGAAAAGAGATGCTGAAGTAGGAATCAAAATAGTGATTGAAGGCAGTCGGATTGTTGAACAGGAAGTCTGTCAAACGCTTTCCGGTACTTCTATTTCTGTTAAAAATCTGTTTTATAATATCCCTGCCCGCCGCGCTTTTCTAAAAGCCGATAATATTGAAATGCGGCATATCATAGATGAATTTCAGCAGATTGCACTGGCGCATGCCGATATTTTTTTCTCACTGCATCACAATGGCGAGAAAGTATATCATCTGCCACCTGCGAATCTCCGTCAGCGGATTGTTGGTATTTTTGGTCACAAGGCCAATCCTGCGCTTATCCCAATTAAAGAAGAAACCGATGTGCTGAAAATTTACGGATTTATCGGAAAGCCTGAATTTGCAAAAAAGGTGAGGGGCGAACAGTTTTTCTTTGTAAATGACCGTTTTATCAAGAGCAGTTACCTGCATCATGCACTTATGCTTGCTTATGAAGATTTGCTTCCAGCAAAGATATATCCTATGTATTGTGTTTTTTTCGAAATGGATCCCGGAAAAATCGATGTAAACGTACATCCCACCAAGCAGGAAATTAAATTTGAAGATGAAAAGCTGGTGTATAATTACTTGCGTGTAACTGCAAGACACGCGCTGGCACAAAACAGCATTACACCTACAATCGATTTCGAACAGGATCTTACTTTTATAGAGCAAAATCTGAATAATAGCATTAGTGAAGATATCGAAAACGAGGAAGAAACTGTTGTTGAAAGCCGGCTTTCAGGTAATTTTTCGGGTTTTCAAAGTTTTAAAAGCGAAAGTCCCGAAAAAGAAACTAAGGGAGCGGGCTTTGTGTGGAAAAATGAAAAAAACCTTCAGGAGCGCAATAATCTGAAAAACTGGGAGTATCTGTATCAAGGACTTATGAGCAACGATAATTCGGGAAGCGAGGAATCTGAAATGCAAAATATAGAGAGCAGTCTTTCTTTTTCTGATCAGTTAAATGAAGCGGATAATAAAGCAGAATTAAATATTAAACAGCTCTATCAATTGCACAATGCCTTTATTGTGAGTTCTATAAAATCGGGAATGATGCTCATTGATCAGGTCGCAGCGCATCAAAGAATTTTATTTGAGTCTTACATTAAAAGTTTGGATAATAATACTCCACTCATCCAGAATAGTCTTTTTCCGGTTAATATACAACTCAATCCCTCCGAAAGCAGCCTTCTTTTGGAAATTCTACCTGATTTGAATGCCCTGGGGATTGATATCAGAGAATTTGGCAAAAACAGTTTTGTCATTCAGGGGCTACCTGTTGAATTTGGAAAAGTAAATGAGCAAAAACTTATTGAGGAATTGTTGGAACAGTTCCGTAGCGGTCAAAATTTAAAACTTGGGCCACGAGAAAATTTGGCAAGGTCGCTTGCTGTACAGTCAGCTGTGAAACAGGGAAGTAGTCTGAGTCAAAAAGAAATGCAAAGTATTGTCGATCAGCTTTTTGCCTGCGAACAGCCATATAGTTCTCCGCTTGGAAAGAAAACTTTTATCAGAATTGAAATGACTGAATTGTTGAAACGATTTGAATAAATGGTTGAACTATTTGTAGTTCGCGATGTTTATTCAATAAAATTCACATGAAAAAAATTACTGCAATTATTCACTTTTGCCTCATACTTATTGTAAGTACGGCTTGTTCTCAGAATACTCCAAAAGTCAGCAATAAAAAACCAAAAGAAGAAAAAAATATTAAAAATATGGAAGGATTAGAAATGGCAACACTCGGCGCAGGCTGCTTTTGGTGCGTTGAGGCACTTTATCAGGATTTGAAAGGAGTTGTAAAAGTTGAATCAGGATACTCTGGTGGCGCTGTCGAAAACCCAACATACAAGCAGATTTGTGACGGCAATACCGGACATGCAGAAGTTATTCGTGTTATTTTTGACCCTAATGTCATCAACTATGATTTGATTATCGAGTTGTTTTGGGCTGCACACGACCCCACAACACTCAACAGACAAGGCAATGACGTAGGTACGCAATATCGCTCCGCAATTTTCTATCATGATGAAAAACAAAAGGAAATTGCCTTGAAATCGAAAGAAACTGCCAATAAATCAGGCGCTTTCAGCAAGCCTATTGTTACAGAAATCAGTCCTCTGATCAATTACTGGCCAGCAGAAGACTATCATCAGGATTATTTCAACATAAACGGAGATAAAAATCCATATTGTTCTTCTGTCGTTGCACCGAAGGTTTCAAAATTCAGAAAGAAATACGCGCATTTGCTGAAGGAGTAATGAGGCCTCTTACTTTTCGAATTTTTCAAAAAGCAATTTTACTTTTCTGCGAACTTCATCGTGGCTGACAAATTTTCCTGCTGCTAAATCTGCCAAAGATTGTTCAATTCTTTGTTTTTGATTGCTGGATAATTCGTCAAACCAATCTTGTTTGTTATTTTCAGGTACAAAATTTTCAACTTCCATTTAATTTTATTAAACTTTTTGGTCAAGATTTATTTTGCAACTCTTTGATAATAAATTAAGTGGTTTTATTTAAGTACAGCTCCAGTAGTTTTTGACTTCGATACAACAAGCAACCCCAAAAACGTCAACAATCCATTTACCAGCAAAAGTTCAAAGCCGAATTTATAACCGCTGAATAAGATTGTGGAATATTGGTTTATAATATAGGTTAGAATTGGAGCTAAAAGGCATACAATCGGTACAAAACGGTCTTTTACTGGAAGTTTTGTAAAAAGTCCGAAACTGAATAGCCCAAGCAAAGGACCGTAGGTATAACCTGCGATGGTAAAAAGCTGATTGATAACAGAGCTGTCATTGATGAGCCAAAAGCTGCAAATCATCAAAAAGAGCAATGCCGACATACCCAAGTGTGCGTATTTTCGTGAGGACAGGCTTCTTTTGTTTTCCTCATCGGGGTTAATACCCAAAAGGTCTATACAGAAAGAAGTAGTAAGCGCTGTTAGCCCTGAGTCGGCCGTTGAATATGCTGCCGCAACAAGTCCAATAATAAATACAATTCCGACATAGAAGGGCATATAACCCATTGCAAGATTTGGAAATACCAGATCGTATGCTGGTTTTGATACAGCATTTACTTCTGTTGTTGGTAGTTCAATGCCACGTTCAAACATATAGAGGTAGAGTAGGGCGCCTAGGAGTAAAAACATAAAATTTACGACAACGAGTACAATTGAAAAGCTGTACATGTTTTTTTGAGCGTCTGCCAGGTTGCGACAAGACAAGTTTTTTTGCATCATATCCTGATCGAGACCGGTCATTACAATTGTAATAAACATGCCCCCCAAAACCTGCTTGAAAAAATTGTTCGGATCGGACCAGCCTTTTTCAAAGAAAAAGCATTGGTTTAGATTTTTTTCTGCCAGTTTTTCAAAAAGACCCGAATCTGAAAAATCGAGGCTTGTGTAAATATACCAAATTGTAAAAGCAACAGACAAAAGCATAAAAGTGGTTTGCAGGGTATCTGTCCATACAATAACTTTCAGGCCGCCTTTTTGGGTGTAAACCCAAATTAAAATAATTGAAAAAAAAGCCGTTATTGGAAATGGAATAAACCAACCACCCGAACGGAACAGCATATCCATCACTAAAACTGCAAGATAAAGCCTAAATGCAGATCCGATACTTCTCGAAATCAGGAAAAAAATGGCGCCGGTTTTGTAGCTGTAATTGCCAAATCTGCTTTCGAGATATTGATAAATTGAGCTGAGCCTCATTTTGTAATACAAAGGCAAAAGTAATTGAGCGATAATAATATAGCCCAAAAGATAACCCAATACGACCTGCATATAGGAGAATGCCATATTGGTTTTCCCTGCACCAACAACTCCGGGAATTGAAACAAAGGTAACTCCTGATAATGAAGCGCCAATCATTCCGTAAGCAACCAAATACCAGGGAGATTTTCGACCAGCTGTGAAAAAATCACTGTTTTCGGCCTTAGATTTTGAACTGATTCTGTTGGCAATGAATACCAAAAGACCAAAGTATAATAATAAAATTGCTAAAATTCCCCAAACCGGAATCTGTAAAATGCCATTCATTGTGTGTTATGGATTGGTTGATTTATGGCTAAAAATAAATACATTGAATTTATAATTGAGCCTTATTTTGAACAAAAGTAGTCTTTTTGGTTTTTAGTTTTGAAACTTAGCCCTAACTTTGGGATAAATAAATTTTAAAATGTCAAATCATATTATACGTATTACAATCATTGACAGAGAAGGTCAACTGCACGAAGTAGATGCTCCAACAGATATGAATATGAATGTCATGGAATTATGCAAATCAGCTGAACTGCCTGTCGAAGGTACCTGCGGCGGTATGGCACTTTGCGCTAGTTGCCATGTATATATAGAATCTGATCATGAACTAAATGTACAGTCTGCAGAGGAAGAAGATATGCTCGACCAAGCTTTTTTTGTTAAGCAAAATAGTCGCCTCGGCTGTCAAATCCGTTTAAATGATGAGTTGGAAGGTTTGGTAGTTAGGTTGGCACCTGTTGATTAGTCTCGTCTTTCGGACGAGAAGAAGGTAGAAGTCAGTCTCGTCTTTCGGACGAGAAGAAGTCAGAAGTTAGAAGTCAGAAGTTAGAAGTCAGAAGTTAGAAATTAGTCTCGTCTTTCGGACGAGAAGAATTTAGTCTCGTCTTTCGGACGAGAAGAAATCTGAAATTAGAAATTATAAGTAAGTAGTTAGTCTCGTCTTTCGGACGAGAAAATGTAAGCACTCAAAGGTAAATCAGAAGTAAGAAACTTTCCGCTTCACTTCTGTTTATCAAATTTTAAAATCACCAAATTTTCAAATTAAATATGGCAATCACACTCAAAGAAGGAGACAAAGCCCCAGAATTTAAAGGCTTGGATCAAAACGGAAAAGAAATTGGTTTAACCGATTTTAAAGGAAAAAAACTTGTACTTTACTTTTATCCTAAAGATGATACCCCCGGATGTACCAAAGAGGCCTGCAACCTACGCGACAATCACAGCCTGCTCTTGTCGAAGGGTATTGCTGTTGTAGGCGTTAGCCCTGACAGCACTGCATCTCATCAAAAATTTATCGGTAAATATGAATTGCCTTTTTCCTTAATAGCTGATACTGAAAAATCGCTGCTGAAATCCTACGGAGCATGGGGCGAAAAGAATATGTACGGCAAAATAACAGAAGGCGTGTTACGTTCAACTTTTGTAATTGATGAAAATGGTGAAATTCTAAAAGTTTTCAAAAAAGTACAGACCGATACGCACAGCGAACAAATCTTGAAGGCATTGGGCATTTAAACCCATGAAATAAGCATCTTGGATGGACAGCAAAACGCTGCTAAACAGACTGAAGGAGAATGATGAAACGGCTTTAAAGGATATTTTTTATCAACACCATAAAGCCGTTTTTCAAACTATTTTAAAAATTGTTAATGAATCAAATACGACAGAGGATTTGGTTCAGGATCTCTTTTTTCGGTTTTGGGAAAAAAGGCATCAACTTGACATTCAGGGAGAGCTTGGGCCTTATTTGAGAAGAATGGCTGTCAACGAAGGTTTGGGTTATTTGCGGAAAAATAAAAAATACAGCATTGAAGATATCGAAGCGCAATACGATCTTTCATCAGATGGCGGAACGGATTCGCTACAGTTGCACAACGACCTTCAACAGGCTGTAGATGAAGCACTCACGCATTTACCGCCAAAATGCCGTATCGTTTTTTCACTGAGCCGATTCGAGGGGCTGAGCTACCGCGAGATTGGCGAAGAGATGAATATTTCCATAAAAACTGTTGAAAACCAAATGGGTAAGGCATTAAAAGTTATGCGCTCGCTCCTGAAAGATTATTTGCCGGGTCTGCTCATTTTTTTGATGTCGGGAATAGGGGCATTGTTTTTTCTATGCATCTTTTATGTCAGAATCGCTATGCAGTTTTTCCAATTTTAACAACTGCGCATGAAACAAAATTATACAGAAAATACACCTTGGACACTGATTGGCAAGGAATTGTCAGGAAATATCGGTGAAGTTGAACTCAAAGAATTGCAAGGCTGGAAGTCTGAAAATTCGGAACATCTTAGAATTTATGATGAGTGTAAACTTATCTTCGATAAGGCGCTTAGTGAGGGAAATATTCAACCCAATACCGATGGGGCCTGGCTGAAGTTAAGCATGCGAATTGCCACATCAAATAAGAGAAAAACTCCCGTACTAAAACTATGGCATTATGCGGTCGCAGCATCGATTGCTATTATGTTATTAGGAAGTTTTTGGGTCTACCCTCAGTTTTCAACCTATTTTGGTTCAGAAGACCGTTCGAAATGGCTTTCTGTAATCAATAACGGAGTTGATCCAAAAACGATTCAAATGCCCGATGGATCTACTATTATACTTAATAGTAATACAGAGATTAAGTACCCTGAAAAGTTTGACAAGCGCTCAGTTGAAATTAAAGGAGAGGCATTTTTTAAGGTAGTTTATAATCCGAAAAAACCTTTCTTAGTTTTTGCAGACAAAGCGCAAATTGAGGTTTTGGGTACTTCTTTCAATGTCAGACAGCATAATAATGAGATTTTTGTAATGGTCGAAAACGGAAAAGTGAATTTTAGTGCAGAAGGTCTAGCAAAAGTGCTTCTTTTATCTGGCAAAGGAGCTGTTTACAATAAGTTAAACAACAAAATAAGTCCTAAAATTAATCCAAATGCTTCGGCCTGGAATACAAAATCTTTTAGATTTCAAAATACTTCGGTCGAAGAAATAATATCTTCTCTTTCTAATGTTTATGATTTGAAAATAGAAGTTAGTTCAGAATCGCTGCTCAAATGTGAATTTAATGGGGTGTTCGATAACATAGCTCCAGAAAATATTTTGCATGCACTTAGTTTCAGTATGGGGGCAAAGCTGAGTTTCGAAAACGGAGTTTATATCCTGACTGGTTCGGGCTGCAATAATTAGTACGTCACATATTTTTCGAAAGTTCACTCACTTTAAATGTGTGAACTTTTTTTATTTTGAGATAAGTTTTTTAACTTTATGCAGAATCATTTCTGCTATGCGTCCTTTATTTCTGCTCTTTTTGCTGACTTTTTGTCTTTGCTCTCTGCATTTTGCTAAGGGCCAGTCACTTATTGATCTTAACTACAGTAACAGGCCCTTGTCGGAAGTTTTAACTGATTTGGAGAAAAAACACAAACTCCGTTTTTCATATTCACAGAACAAACTCGAACTTAAAAGAGGAATCAATATCTATCTGCGCCAAAAAACTTTGGATGTAGCACTGAAGTCGATGTTTGATCAAAATAATATTAGTTTTACGCAGATTGGACAGCAATGGGTTTTGAAAAATGGCAATAAACCTGAGCCGCAAAAGAAAAAAACTGAGAATTCTGTTAACGTTAAAACAGTTTCACCCAAAATTTCCGAACCTGTACAGATTGAAAAAAAAGAATATAGCCTCATCTTATTGGATGAAAAGCAAAGCAGCGATTTAAAAATTGAACATATTAAAAATGAATTTAAGCATGAAGCTCATCCGCCGCTTTATGAGCATTGTAAAAAACAAAATATTCATTTTTTGCAATTTTCTCCAATTGGCAATACAAATGCCAGTAGTTTTAGAACCAATCGAATAGGTGTCAGTTTATTATGGGGTGTTCACGGATCCTCAAAAGCATTTGAAATTGCAGGAATTGGCTCGGTGCTGCGCAAAAATATGAATGGATTTCAGTGCTCGGCAATTTTTAATTCTGTAGGTATCAATACAAATGGGTTCCAGTTGGCTGGAATCATGAGTTCAACTTCCGGTAAACTAAAAGGTCTGCAAGTTTCCGGACTTTTTAACTATGCCAACGAAGTGTCGGGCATCCAAATCTCACCAGGTCTTAATATGGCAACTGCTGACCTCAATGGCATTCAGTTGGCAGGAATTGGTAACATAAGTGCCAATGCCGATCAAGCAGCTCAGGCTGCTGGACTTTTTAATCTCTGCAAAGGTAATGCGAATGTGC
>JBIPOO010000234.1:0-6336 GCA_044379045.1 Saprospira sp. | reverse complement strand
CGATTAAAGGTCCTGCTGCAGGGTTGATAGTAATTGTTGTCGGAGCTGTTGAAACAGTCGGATACCAGCAAACCTTATGGATAGTAATAATCGCAGGCATAATACAAATCATATTTGGATTAGTCAAAATTGCTTCATTGGCTAATTTCTTTCCCCTATCTGCTGTTCATGGAATGTTGGCTGCCATAGGCATTATTATTTTGTCAAAGCAATTACATTTTGCGGTTGGAGCAGATCCAAGCCTTCTTAAAGGAAAATAACCTATAGAGCTGCTAGAAATGGTCCCTCACAGCCTTATGAATATGCATTACAGTATTGCACTTATTGGGTTCATAAGCTTACTTATCCTTTTCGGCATGCCGATGATTAAAAATAAAATTATAAAAGCAATACCAGCCCCTTTAATTGTGCTCGTTGTCAGTATTGGTTTAGGTCAGTTATTTAATCTTTCAGATCCATCTTTTGAAAATTTGAAACCATTGGTGAATCCGGGTGAATTCGCTGTTAATTTAAAAGTTGAGTTCAGTGATACTTCAGGGTTTTCAAATTCAGCTTTTTGGCAATATTTATTCCTTTTCACAATCATTGGTAGTTTAGAATCATTACTGACAGCTAAAGCGATTGACCTTTTGGATCCATGGAAAAGAAAAGCACGTTTAAATAGTGATTTAATAGCTGTTGGTATCGGTAATTTAGTTGCCGGTTTACTTGGTGGTTTGCCTATGATTTCTGAGGTTGCCAGAAGTTCCGCCAATATTAATAATGGTGGAAAAACGCATGGGCCAATTTCTTTCACAGTATTTTCCTGTTGCTTTTTGTTGTGCTGCTTGTACCGGTGATAAAAATGGTACCTATAGCTGCACTTTCTGCCATGCTCATATTTATTGGATATCGTTTGGCTTCTCCAAAAAATTTCATTCATGCTTATAAAAATGGTAAAGATCAATTAGTTGTATTCGTGACAACCATAGTTGTAACACTTTTTACCGACTTGCTGATAGGAATTTTCGCAGGCATTCTGCTGGAGTTAATGATCGATTTTTTCAATGGCCAGAAATTAAAAAATTTATTCAGAGCACCTGTTACTGTTCAGCAGACAGACAATAACTATACTATTGCGATAAATGGATCTTGCACATTCAGCAACTGGATATCATTCGAGGCTAAACTGAGTAAAATTCCTGATAATGCAAATGTTACAATTGATGCAAAAAATGCAAAGTTTCTTGACCATACTTTTATGGAAAACATTTTGCATGTTCAGGACGAACGCAGCCACGATGGGGGAACACTAAATCTTGTTGGAACGGAAGACATGAAAAAACTTTCGACAGACTCAACAAGCGGCCGTATCAGATAAAAATAGCCAAAATCAAAGTTTTACTTTAACCTGTATTTATTCGAAACTGTGTCTTACAAAAGACTGGTTTCGAATAAATATTTCATATTAACTAAAAATGAGTTCTGAAAATCACAAAAAAGGACACTTTAATCTGGCGCATACCCTGCATGAGCTCGCTCACTACCTGCCAACACAGGCTCCACTTAAAGATTTTATACATCACAATACATTGCATGCTTTTCAGCATCTTGACTTTCACTGTGCACTGCATCAGGCTGCAGATATTTTTGGTTTCAAAACCTATCTCAGTCTTAAAGAATATAGAAAACTTTATGCCGAAAACCAGATTTCGGATGCGGTTTTAGCGCATATTTTGGAGAAGAAAAAAGGCAGCGGGGCTGTTGTATGGAAAGAAAAACTTCTGTCAGAAAATTTCAATGAATCCATAAATCCCCGTATCGGTAATTTAAGATCTATTTGGAAAACTCATTTCAGCGTAAATCCTGATAAGGAAGTACATTCATGGGGCTAGTTCGGTCAACAATACGCATTATGCTGGTTACGACTGTGGCGCATGCAGCGGACGTCCCGGATCGGTCAACGCAAGAACCATAGCCATGATTGGCAATCATCCAAAAGTGAGGGCAAAATTGGCTGAAAGGGGAATTCGTATTCCGGAAAATACCAGATTTATTGGTGGCTTGCACGAAACAACCCGCGATGAAATCAAAATTTCTTTATCCAGGAAAAAAACTTTTCTTCGATGTTCATTTTATTAGTCTGTATATATTCCAAAAAGGCTTTTGCTACAGGCGAAAGCCTTTTGTTTTTCAAATAAACCAAACGCCATTGATTGTCTATTGGAATACCATCTTTTTCAATAATTTTAATTTGTCCGTTTTCGAGTTCATTTTTGATACTGACCAATGGCAGAAGCGAATAACCCAAGCCGGCAATGACGGCCTGTTTTACAGCTTCATTCGACCTGAGTTGAAAACGATACTTAGGATTGTATTTGTTCAAATCGAAAAAACGTTGCATTATGAGTCGTGTCCCTGAACCTTCTTCCCTGTGAATTAGTGGCAAGGTACTGATATCTGTATTATCTTCTGTTTTACCGGAACCGACTAAGTAGAGCTTATTAGGCATGAGGATCTCATCTTTCAGTTCAATATGTTCTGGAATGACATTGATAATGGCGAAATCGACTTCATTTTTCTCCAGGCTAAGCACAACTTCTCTTCTGTTGGTAACATCAATATCAACATCAACACCTTCATTTTCATCGATAAATCCTTTCAGAAAATAGGGTAAAATATATTTACCGGTCGAAACAGAAGAAATTTTAAGCTTTCCGGCAAGAAGCCCCTTGTACTGTTTTGTTCGATAGTCTATAAAGTCTACCTCTTCCAATATTTTGGTGGCTATCTGATAAAGTTCCTGTCCAAAATCGGTTATCTGAAGCTGCCTTCCCAGTAATTCGGTAATAGGCATGTCAAATTGTTCCTGAAGGTTTTTCAACTGAATGGAAACCGCCGGTTGTGTCATGTTCAAAGATTCGGCAGCTTTGGTTATACTGCGACAATCGACCACTTTTTGAAAGACTCTGAGTTGATGAAGCGTGTAGTTCATAATTATATTTTATAAAATAAGCCACTAATATAAATATAAGTTTATATTTAACATTTATATTTTTGCAATTATTTTAATAAACTATAAAAATAATTTATGAATCTGGATTTATTAATCAGTAACCTTAGCAGTCCTGCACTACTATTTTTTGCCTTGGGCATCTTTGCCGTACAGGTTAAAAGCGATTTGCATATTCCCGAAAATTCATCAAAATTCATTTCACTTTATTTATTGTTCTCAATAGGTTTCAAAGGCGGACAGGAGCTTTCACATAGTACTTTCAGTCTAGAGATTCTATGGTCGGTTTTAATGGGAATAGCTTTTTCAATAATTATCCCAATTTATAGTTTTTATCTGCTTAGAAGAAAACTGGGTGCACAAAATGCAGGCTGCTATGAAACTTGCTGCCCCAAGAGCCAATCCAGGCCTCTACGTTCCTATGGCACTTGCAATAACTTTTCCTTTTAACATTTCGCTTGGAATGCCCCTGTATATGATGGTGATAATGAATACAGATTGAAATTTTTGCAATAAAAAACAGGAGTTTAGTTTTCTGAAATAAAATCACTACATTTGCAGCATATTTGCGGAAGCTAAACTCCTTGGTTTCACTATCATCTTTCACCATTCACCTTTTCTCTTCTCAATATGCTGACAGTAAGCAATTTATCGATGCGTTTCGGAAAACGCATTTTGTTCGACGAAGTAAATGTAGTTTTTTCAACAGGCAACTGTTATGGTGTCATCGGTGCTAATGGTGCCGGCAAATCAACTTTTTTGAAAATTCTATCCGGAGAAATGGATCCTACCACCGGACAAATATCCTTGGAGCCCGGTACACGTATGTCGGTTCTAAAACAGGACCACTTCGCATTCGATGAATTTACCCCGCTGAATACTGTCTTCATGGGACATAAAAAGTTATACCAGATAAAATCAGAGCTTGATGTTATTTATTTAAAAGAAGATTTCAGCGATGAAGATGGCATAAGAGCAGGTGAACTGAGTGCCGAATTTGATGAAATGGGTGGCTGGACTGCAGAGAGTGATGCAGCTGAAATGCTTAGCAACCTGGGTGTAAGTGTCGACCTGCACCACAAGCAAATGAAAGAGCTTAATACCAATCAAAAAGTACGTGTTCTTTTGGCGCAGGCACTTTTCGGAAATCCAGAGGTACTGATACTCGATGAGCCTACCAACGACCTGGATGCCGATACTATTTTCTGGCTCGAAAACTTCCTTGCAGATTTTAAAAATACGGTGATTGTTGTATCGCACGACCGTCACTTTCTCGATGCGGTTTGTACGCACATTGGCGATGTCGATCGCATGAAAATTTCTCTCTTTACAGGTAATTACACTTTCTGGTATGAATCGAGCCAATTGGCTGCCCGTCAAATGGCAGACAAAAACAAAAAGGCCGAACAAAAAAGAAAGGAACTTATGGACTTTATCCAGCGTTTTTCGGCCAATGCTTCAAAAGCCAAGCAGGCAACCAGCCGCAAAAAAGCCCTGGAGAAACTCAATGTGGATGAAATTCAGCCATCAACCCGTAAATATCCGGGCATAGTATTCAAACAAACACGCGAGGTGGGCGATCAGATTCTGTCCGTTCGTGACCTCAAATTCTCAGTCGGTGACGAGCTACTATTCGACAAAATTAATTTTACTGTTGAAAAGGGACAAAAAATTGCCTTTCTGTCAAAAAACTCTTTGGCATTAACCAAATTTTTTGAATGTCTGGTTGCCGAACATGGAATAAAACCTGATGCCGGAACTATAGAATGGGGCATTACGGTGAAGCATAGCTTTCTGCCCAATGAAAATAGCCGTTATTTTAATACTGATATGAATTTGGTAGATTGGCTTCGTCAATATTCTCAAGAAAAAGATGAAACTTTTATTCGCGGATTTCTAGGGCGCATGCTTTTCTCCGGCGAAGAAACACAAAAATCGGCCAATGTGCTTTCAGGAGGTGAAAAAGTACGTTGTCTAATGTCGAAAATGATGTTGGAAGAAGGAAATGTACTGGTTATGGATGAGCCAACCTCACACCTCGACCTTGAAGCGATTACAAAACTGAATGAATCATTAATCGAATTTGGTGGCCACATTCTCTTCACTTCTTCGGATCATCAATTTGTACAAACAGTTGCTAATCGTATCATTGAAATCACACCCAAGGGAACAATCGACAAACTTATGAGCTATGATGAATTTCTGCAGGACAATGATGTGAAGGAATTAAGAAAAACGATGTACAATCTGTAGAGTAAAAGAGGAAAGGATGAAAGGATGAAAGAACTGAAGAGGAAATATATTGAGCGGAAAGAAACGAAGTTCCGTGAACCAAAGCTCCACGAAGCGAAATGAAATGTAGATTTGAAGACTGAAAGATTAGAAGAGGAACCGATCTCGTCCCCAGACGAGAGATCCCCACTCAGTGAAAGATGCTAACTTCTTCTCGTCCGAAAGACGAGACTAACTTCTACCTTATAACTTCATACTTCTACCTTCTAACTTCATACTTCTACCTTCATACTTCTACCTTCTAACTTCTGATAATCTGATAATCTGTAAAAATGAAACAAATCACTACTGCCCTACTGGCAACCCTCCTGCTGCTTGCTCTTTCAAATGAAGCAATAGCACAAAAATCAAAATCGAAAAAAAGCGAAAGCAAAGTTGATACCACTAGCCTGAGCTATAATTATGGCCTTTTGTTGGCGATGAGCCTACAGTTACAAGGTGTTCCGAATGATTCAATTAATACTCCAGAGGTGATGGCCGGTATTGAAAAGGCACTAAAAAGCAAGGGCAACAATGCAGCTTTTGAAAAAGCACAGGCAGCATTTGCCAAGAAAATGGAAGGCATTCAAAAATTAGCCGAAAAAGAAAGCTTGAATCGCGAGAAAAAATGGTTCGACGATAATGCCAAAAAGAATTCAAATGTCAAAACGCTTCCTAGCGGCTTACAATACGAAGTTTTGAAAGCAGGAAGCGGCGAAAAACCTACTCCTACCAGTAAGGTAACCACTCATTATCACGGCACACTCACCGATGGTACTATCTTCGACAGTTCTGTTGAAAGAAAAGAGCCGGCGTCTTTTCCGGTGAATGGTGTCATCAAAGGATGGCAGGAAGCATTGCCTATGATGAATGTGGGTTCGAAATGGAAAATTTATGTTCCTTCAGCATTGGCATACGGAGCACGTGCAGTAGGAAAAATTCCTGCTAACTCAATTTTAATATTTGAAATTGAGCTATTGAGCATTGATAAGTAAATATCAAAACAAAATTAAAATGCACTCAACCTATTCCATTGGCAAAACAGCTTTACTATTTGCTTTTTTTGCATTATC
>JBIPOO010000233.1:0-6345 GCA_044379045.1 Saprospira sp. | reverse complement strand
TTCGAAACTGAGCGGGCCTATTTCTTTCAAATAATTATCAATTTTGTTGGTGGCATCCTTATCGGGGCTTAGCATTTTTTCTTTTTTACGAATTCCAAAAGCCCAAACCATGTAAAACCAGGCAGAGAAAAGCAATATTAAAGTTGGCGGAAAGGCAAAAATGAGCCAGCTCGTAAATGAGATATCTTCATTGAAGTTTTTTGCAACCGCTCCAGCAAAAAGTATATTTGTTGGTGTACCTATTAAAGTGGCAATCCCTCCTATCGATGAAGCATATGCAATCCCAAGCAGAATAACTGCCGTAAAATTTGACTTGAAAATTTTGTCATCGTAATCTTCTGTAACTACTGTCGATAATGAAAGCCCTATTGGTAACATCATGATTGTGGTTGCTGTATTACTGAGCCACATAGACAAAAAACCAGTTGCAAGCATAAATCCCAAAATAACCATACTAGGTTTGGTGCCGACAAAACGAATAATATTCAAGGCAATTCTACGATGCAAATTCCATTTTTCGATGGCAGTTGCCAGCATAAAACAGGCTATGAAAAGAAAAATCACCGGGTCGGAATAGCCTGAACCCGCCTGTTTTATATTCATCACACCGCAAAGCGGAAAAACAATGAGCGGAAGCATGGCAGTTACCGCTATAGGCATACATTCTGTTATCCACCAAACTGCCATCCAAAGCGTAGTAGCCGCAGTAAACCTGGCAGGGTCTTCCATTCCTGCAGGACGAAAAAATAACATGAGCACAAAGAGCAATGGACCTAAAATAAGTCCGATAGTATTTTTTGTCATTTCTATGGTTTATTGCATAAAATTATTGATTTTTGTAAAAGAACCCGAATTTATATAAATTTTTCCTCAAAAATAAAATGCTATGACCATACGCCGCCTGCGCGCTGCCGATGCTGCTGCCTATCTCGAACTTGTAAATACGACCGATGCTGAATCAGATTTCATGATGCAGGAACCCGGGGAGCGACAGATGACTGCTTTTCAATTGGTCATATCAATCAATTCTCCTGCTAATAATATATTTGTTGCGGAAGAAAACGGAAAACTGATTGGACAACTCATTGCATTTAATATGTATGGCCGCAATAAAAGAGTTGTGCATGTTGTACACATAGGAATTTCCATACTCAAAACGCATTGGGGCCAAGGTATAGGTACAAAACTGTTTGATTATATGGAAAAATGGGCTGCAGAAAATGGCGTAAAAAGACTTGAATTATCCGTGATGACGCACAACGAAAGAGGCATTGCATTGTATAAAAAAATGGGCTTTGAAATTGAGGGTATCAAAAAATCTTCTATTTTTGTAAATGGAGTCTATGTCGATGAGTATCTGATGAGTAAGATAATATGATGGCAAAGCATTTTTATCTTCTACGCTCTTTAAAAAATCTCAACCATTTGATAAAATATACTTACCAATGTTCTGTAAAACGGTTTTATATTGTTGTACTTTGTTTTTTTTGACTACGACAACTGTCTTTTCTCAGAGTTGTCAACCAGGAACCTATAATATAAATTTCCCCGAAGAAATAGCTGTCAGCATTTCAGCATGTGTCGACGAAAAAGCAAATTTTGGAAGCCAGTCGGTTTACTGGCAGGCAAAAAATAAAAGTGATAAGGAAATTTTTTTAAAATTTACAACAGTTATCAGCACTAACTGCGGAAATGTAATTAAATCTGAAGCATCGGCTTATCTAGGTCCATTTGAACTTTTGGATGCAAAATCAATTAGCGGCTCCAATCCTTTTATTTCTGTCATTTCAGAAATGAGTTGTAATGGCAGCGATCAACTAATCGATCAGGTCAGTTATGAAGATTTAATTATTGAAACTTCGGGCAATAAACAAAAGGACATGGATTTTATATCCAGAAAATCAGCTACGATCCTATCTTTTTTATTTTTGGGTCTTTACTTTTTTGAAACGCCAGAATATAGTATATATGAAGGTAAGGGAATTTACTTTGCGCTTGGTCCTCAAAATACGGTGAATAATATAGGCGTTTACTCCAATACAATTGAAAAAACATTCAGTAGTGTTCAAAATACCATTTGGGATCCAATAAACTACAGCAACTTTACATATACCGAAAGAATATACAACGAAAGCTACAAATCAAAGAAAGACAGAGTCGGCATACCTACCATTGGTGTCGGAATAGAAACCGGATATTTTAGCGATCACCTCAATATTAGTCTCCCTGTTAATGTACATGCAGGATTTTTTGATAAAGGGCAATACGGTTTTGGCTATGCTTATAGCGGAAATATTTTTGCCGGATTAACTAAATATAAAATTGGAATAGCAAGTGATTTTCAGTATTTCAACATGGGAAAATCTGCTAATAATAAGTCGACATTTGAAAATGGATATAAAATAACAGAAACTTATTCAAAACAATCATTTGCATTGATAACCAATAAAATTGGTTTCAGATTTCAAAAAAATATGAATTCAAAAAATATCTCAGAAGTTGAACCGTGGATTTTCGACTTTTATTTTACGCTTTCTCAGGTTAATTCAAATAAACCACATTTATATTTATTAGACAGTAAACAAAGTTTAAGACCAGGCCTTGAATTTGCTTTCAATTTATATGGAAAAATTGGTGGATTTATCAAATATAGTTTTATAAATACGATTGGAATTCCGCAATTTGATTTAGAAAAAGGACGCTTATCAGGATTTTTTCAAATTGGCATTAAAAGAGATTATGCCTGGTTCAAAACTAAATAAATTATTATGAGCATAAAGTTATACCATATAGCTACATTCTGTGTAATGATTTTTATGTCATGTAAAAAAGAATCTTCACAAAGTAACACGACTCCTTTTGGGAATAACAAGGGGCATATTTTATTTTATATGAGCGATTCAATACCAGGAAGTTACATAGAATTCAACAACTACAGAATAAACCTAAGTAAAAATTGGCCGGATGGGTTCAAAGGAGATTGTAGCGACACCATTACAAACAAAGGTTTTACTTTAGAAGAGGGCTTTTACAATTTTAAAGGAGGCGCATCGAATGGGGACAAGTTCGATATTACCTTATTCATAAAAGCTGGAGAATGCAGAACATTTCAACTGGATTACTAGCAATCTTGCTTTTTTGTAATTACAGCATAAAATTAAAATCCAGATGCTAAAGCTTCGCAATAAAGGTCGAAAACACAAAAAAATAATAAATTTTTGAGTGAATTATAGTCACTATTACAGTGAATAAAAAAAAGCTGACGAAGTGTATTATTATGTCAAGTCTGTGTAACGAGATTCAGCTGTAATTGTTTTTCATGCAATAATTGGGATTATATACCGTGCATGAAACAACCAATACAGTTTTATTGCAAAATTATTCATAATTAAAAAACACTAATTTTGCATTCAATTCTGTGCATTTAACTCAAATAAAAACAATTAAGAATGCCGAATTTAACTACCTTTGCGGTCAACATTTGATACCGGAAACAAAATTAAAATACGGGGCAAAACCGAAAAGCCAGATGAGTAGGAAACTAAAAAAATAAAAATGAAATACTTACTCTTTTTTGCTGTGCTATTCAGTGGCTTTTCATCCATTGCACAGAGCTTTGGCAGTTTATACGATGACAGAGATGGGAAAACATATAAAACGGTAACCATTGGCAATCAGATATGGATGGCTGAAAACCTTGCTTTCAGACCAGGTTCGGGTAATTTTTTTATTTACAATAACGATGTAAATAATGTTTCCAAATATGGTTATCTCTACGACTGGGCAACTGCTTGCAAGGTTTGCCCCACAGGATGGAAACTCCCTTCCAATGCAGAATTTTTGGAGATGACAAATTTATTGGGACAGAATTTCAAGCAGAAAATGATGCTCAAAACAGCCTGGGCCGTTGAAGAAAATGCTATTGCTTCTTCAGGATTTTCGGGTTTACCATCAGGCATGCGCGATCACACAGGGGCATTTAAATATCTGGGTGCTGGGGGCTACTACTGGACTGCTACATTTTCGCACCAATCATTTGCTTTTGCCAGAGAAATTGGCAAAAATGCAGGCAATTGGGCAAGTCATGAATTTGGCACAAATCAGTACATCGGCATGTCTGTCAGATGTATGAAGGACAACTCATTTGAAGAGGAGAACGAAGAAAACCTGGAACCGATGGCAGATGAGTACAGCGAGGAAGCTTACGAAGAGCCGGCTAAAAATGTTTATCCCGAAAATCATTCCATTAAAAAAGGGGTTACTGAATACATTGTAAGCAAAACTCAAACCTGCAACGAGACACAAGATTTGTACTATGAATACACCGGAGATTTCAAATGCGATCCTGTAATAGCTGAGTCCTTTAAATTTACGGTAGATATTCATTTGGACGACCCCATGTACAATGAAGCCAAGATTACAATGCTGGAACAAAAAACCAAAGAAGTCACCGAAATTGATATTGAATATGTTGAAGAGCTTGAAGATGGGTCTTTAAATTTTGTTTTCTCCATCAGCAATCAGCCGCATCAGTTTATTTTGAATAAAACAAAAAAGACGCTGCTCTGGTACTCGGAATGGGGACATTGGAAAGTGAGCTATTTTTATCAATAGGATCTGATTAAAATTCCTGCCACTATTAAATTCTCTGAATCAACTTTAGCAACTATTTCTGATTTTATCAATGTTGTTGTTATATGTGATTTCACAACAAAAAAAGACAAACAATCGGGACATTCGGAGGATTCAATTTGGATTTTGTAAAACAAATACGTATCTTTGAATAAATAACACGTATCATGACAACTAAACTCACTTTAACAGTAGAAAAAGCAATCATTGAGAGGGCTAAAATTTATGCCAAAAATACTGGCAGAAGTTTATCCGAGCTTGTTGAAAAATACTTAGAAACTATAACGGAAGAAAACGATAATCAAAAAATATCTCCAAAACTTAAAAAGATTATTGGGGCTGTTTCGCTTCCGAAAGACTTTGATGAAGAAAAAGAACTGCGTTCCTCTCTAGAGAAGAAACATTTATGAAAAAAGTATTTGTCGATACCAATATTATTGTAGACCTCATTGCTGACAGAAGGCCGTTCAGTAAATTCGCTATTGAAATATTTACCAAAGCAGAAGATAAGAAGTTTAAGCTTTATACTTCTTCTCATTCGATTGCCACAACACACTATTTGTTAAAAAAATATATCGAAGAGAAAGAACTTCGAAATGTTCTTTATAATTTATTGGACTTTATTCAGGTAATACCAGTCGACTTGGACCTAATAAAAAAAGGGCTAAAATCAAAACATAAAGACTTTGAAGATGCAATTCAAATGCTATGCGCTTATTCCATAGAAAAAATGGAATGCATTGTGACAAGAAACATTAAAGACTTTCGGGACTGCGAAATTCCAGTATTATCACCTGATGAATTGGTAAAAAAAATATAATTATCGACCGCTGTTAACCCAGTCCATTGCAGACATTTCGGCAGCAAGACAACATCATATTCACCAAAAAAAGCACCAGGAAAACTCATAAGCCATACAATAAATGATAGTAGGTACTCAGCATTTCGAGTTTCATTTTTATTTTGATTCTATGGGACGACTTATTCCTAAGTTAGTTTATATCTATCTTCTACAACAGAACTATTGTCAACCAACTTAAAAAGTGCCAAAAGATAATCCCTATCTGAAATTTGAAGCATTTTATCAATAATGCTATTTCTAATTTCATCAATGTTTGTCATATTAATATATCTTAGGTAGTTTAATATAGCAAATTTACTTAATAATTTTATTTTAAACCAATCACAACATCATATTCACCAAAAAAAACAAAACCAGGAAAACCCATAAACCATCCAGGAAATGCCAGTAGGTACTCAGCATTTCCAATTTCATTTTCTTATCCGGATCGGAAAAATATACCAGAACGCTCACAGGCTCTTTCATACGCAGATAGGCAGTAACCAAAAATATTACAAGGAATGGCAAACCGAATAGTACGTGTGCAAAATGCAAGCCAGATAAGGCATATAGATACTGTTTTCCGATACCTATGTTATTCCCCAAAAGCACCTCATAGTATAAGGTCCAGCCAAGAATTTGAAGTCCTAAAAAAATTAGCGTTAGTGCAAATGTCCCCCATAGTGATAGCTGATAATTCAAAGTATTATCGTCCTTATATGACTTGTTAGCCAAATGCATCGTATAGCTGCATCCCAAAAGCAGCACCGTATTAGCAATGAAAATTGGTGGCAGATACACACCGCTGTTACCTTGTGCAGCTCGAGTTGAAACGTAACCAACCGCAAATACAACAAACAAAATAGTAAGGC
>JBIPOO010000232.1:0-6351 GCA_044379045.1 Saprospira sp. | reverse complement strand
CATGTCCTCATCGAAAATAATTGGATCCCAATCACTTTCAATCTCAGTAAGTGTTCCAGTACAGGTGTTATTACTAGAACCGAAAACTGCCAGTTGCAAATCGATGGAGCCACTGCCAAATGGCCAGGGCAATCCTGTAGATGCCGAAATATTCACCGCATAGGGCCCGCCTGTGGCTGGTGTTGTAAAGCTATACCAAACGGTCTGCTCAGTATCAAAAGCATCTGGATCGGGATCTCCAATATCATCTGCACAAAGGTTATTCTGATTGCTGATGCTAGCTGGCCCTGTAAAAGGATTACCAAGCGGAACTGCGTTACAAATTAAGTCATTTGGAGCGATAGGAATTGGAGGCAATTCTCTGATACGAATATCGAAATAACCCTCATGTCCTTCTAAAAGGGTTGGTGGCGCACCGTCAATCTGAATCCAGTAAGTCTGACCAGGCTCAAGACAGAAAACATCCAAATCGGTATCGTATCCAAGTAAGTCATCGCCACTTTCGATTTCTCTCCATGGCCCATTACAGGTACCACTTGTTGATGCGTAAACAGCAATTTCAAGATTTATAGCATCGACACCACCAAAAATCGCATCGCTGGTTCCGATGATTTCTACATTTCCGGTAGCTGGAGCAACGAAGGTGTACCAAACAGTCTGATCGGGATTAAAACCGCTTGGGTCGGGCTCTCCTGCTGCAGTTGCGCAGAAATTATTTTGAGAACCGTGGTTTGTTACGGGAGTTGTGCCGACTTGTCCACCCGTAGGATTTCCCAAAGCAATGGCATTACAGGGCAAATCGTTTGGTCCTGCAGGGTCGCGCGGATCGGCCCAAACTTCGATATTAAAAATACCTTCCTGTAAATCGGGATTAATCAAAGAACCCTGACCATCGACCATAATGTAATACAAACGGCCTGGAATAAGGCATTCCACTTCTGCAGTTTCATCCCAAAGCAGTCCAAAGCCTTCATATTCGCTGTGAATTTCAGTTAATGGGTCGCTACAGCCTTGATTTTGAGCATCGTAAACAGCAACCTGCAGGTCGATCTGATCGGTAAAAAGGCCAAGATTTTCCAATCTGATTTCTACCTTGCCCGAAGGCGGTGCGATGAAAGTGTACCAAACACCCTGGTCATTACCAAAATTGGCAGGTATCGGTTCAAAAAGATTGTCTGCACAGTAATTATTTTGATTGTTTAAACCTACTGTACCATTAGGAACTGGCGCACCCAACGCAATTGCATTACAGATAGAATCATTTGGAGCGGGCGGAATACCGCCATCTCTAACGGTTATGTCAAAAATTCCGGATACGTTGAGACCCGAACCATCCACCAAAATCCAATATCTTCTGTTCGGATCCAAACAACGAACATCCAAATCCTCATCAAAAATAATAGGGTCAAAATCGCTGTCGATATCCTGTAATGTGCCGGTACAAAGATTATTGGAAGTACTATAGAGTGCCAATTGAAGATCTACGGCATCTGTTCCAATTGGAAAAGGCAAATCGCTCTGTGCTTCAATAATAACGTGTCCGGATGGTGGCGTAATAAAACTAAACCAAACTGACTGATCGGCTGTCCAGTTGCCTGGATTGGGGTCGTTTGTGTTAGTTGCACAGATATTTGTTTGACTCAAATTTGCAGTTCCTATAGAACCACCAGCAGGTACAGTACCAATACTTTGAGCATTACATATAAGGTCACCTGCCTGAACAATGCCATTGTCATAAATTTCAAGACCAAAAAATCCCTGTTGTCCGTTACTCCCGGTAAGAAATGAATTTTCACCGTCTATCAGTAAAAAATAAGTTGTATTAGGTAACAAACAATCTACAAACATTTCCTCATCCCAAATTGTACCCAAGCCTTCATATTCCTCTCTGACTAAGGAGAGTGCACCTGTACAGGTATTGTTACTTGAGCGATAAAGCGCTAATTGCAGATCTAGTCCGTCACCAAAGTTTTGTGGGTCGCTCACCGCATTGAAACGAATCGTTGCTGCAGGATTGGGGCCTGTTGTGAAACGCACCCATACACCTTGCTGATTGCCCCAGGGATTGGGATCGCCGGTATTTGAGGCGCAATAATTTCCTAAATTGCTGAGTTGGTCATTGCCAACCGAGCCGCCTGAAGGCAGAACTCCAAGGTTTACGGCATTACAAATGACATCGAAAGCGGCTCCGGGCAGGGTAAAACCACCTGAAGCAGTAATTGTAAAATTCACAGAACCTGTACTTGAACCTGTGTTTATACTCAAGGTATGTGTGGTACTTGTTCCGGGTGCAGGTGTTGGAAAATTTTGGCAAATTTGCTCGAGGCAACTTTCACTTACGATACAGGCTGCTCCATCGTCTTCGAAAGCTCTGAAACAAACCTGAATGCTTGCAGGATAATTTGACTGACAATTATAAGTTTCGCTAAACTGCGTATTGGGTGGGTTTGTAAAACAGATACCAGCTCTTGGATAGGTAGTCCAGCCCTGATTTTCGATATTAACCCGCCACTGAGGCTCAGGCGCTCCGCCAAAAAAACCATCAGTACAGGTAGTGGCTGAGTTTCCGCTATTAATTCTGACAGAAAGTGTAACTTGTGCAGATAAAAAGTTGCAGATAAAAAATGTAAATAATAAGGGCGTTATATATCTTAACATATTCAACAATTTCTAAGATTAAGTACAAGCTCGTCTAATCAAATCAAAATTTGGATTTTGACTGCTAAAAGTAGTAAAAATTTATGTCTTAACATAAAAAATCACAGCAATTTACATGAGCATGTACATTTTAAAACTATAGCTAAAACGTTGTAAAAGCCTTTAGTGCTTCAGACAAAATCAAATAAAAAAAGCGCCTAAGCGCTTTTTAAAATTAATCATATCTTCCTCTACTTATTGAAGGGTCCCTTTTTCTTTGTATAAACTGATTTACCATAGCTAGCATCAGTATGATTATATTTGGTATGGAAATAATCCAAAAGTTGGCATATTTCTGATTATCAATATCTCTTTGCTGAATTTGAAGCTTTTCTTTCATATAAGGCGATAAATCATCTTCGGAGATATCTTTTTGCTCCATTTTTGGCAATTGGGTATTCTGAATTTCGTCGAATGCCATAGTTGCAAGCACCGCTCCAAAGATTCCAACAATACAGCTGATGTAAATCCAGTAAACCGGAAAATTTGGCCTAAGTAATTTTAGCAAAAAGAGACAAAGTGAAATGAAAGTAACAAAATAGAAGGCCAAAACATAGGGTAAAGATCCGCTAAAATCTATCATATGCACATCATTATGCTGAGAAATAGCAAATGACGGCAAAGCCAAAACAAAAATTAAAATGAGCAGGTTACGCATTATCGTTGGTTGTATTTTGAGGTGGATCAGAATTGAGAATTTTTTTATTAAACTCCGACATTGTTTTTTCCAAACCAAGAAAACCGAAGGTTTTACAAGCCCCCACACAATGTTTTAAAATTTTTGGAAGCTGTTCATTTTCATAATTTCCCCATTCCCCAAGCACAAAATCAACCTGATGTCCTTTTGAAAAATTATTGCCAATCCCAACTCTCATGCGAGGATAATCACTGGTTTGCAATTCCTGTTCTATACTTTTCAATCCATTGTGTCCGCCTGCTCCACCTTTTCCTTTGATGCGAATTGTTCCAAAATCCAAATTCAGGTCATCGAGCATGACCATCGTATTTTGAATATCAATTTTTTCCTTATTCATCCAATAGCGAATAGCCTGACCGCTCAGATTCATATAGGTTGAGGGCTTGAGCACGATGTATATTCGGCCTTTGTTTTTACATACAGCAACAGCGCCATATCGTTCTGTCTGATAGCTGCCGCCCAACGATTCCACCAGGGCATCAGCAACTTTGAAACCTATGTTGTGTCTTGTATTTAAATAATCAGCACCAATGTTGCCCAAGCCGGTAATGAGATATTTCACGACGTCTTTATTTTCCTCTTTTACAATAGATTGATTAGGATTCCCAAAAAGGTAGTACCAAATTTTTTTAAGCATACATATTCAACAAAAAAAGACGTAACAGGTTCTGCCCCACTACGTCTTTGAATTTGCAATAAATTGCGATTATTATTTTTTCTTGCCTTCTGTTGCAGCTTTTGTCTGCGCTGAACGAAGTGCACGTGGGATATCGATAGACGCCACTGGAATACTTCCATTGGTGATAGCTTCAACTCCTTCTGCTAGTTTAATGTCACGAACACGAAGTGATTTACCTAACTCAAGCGAGGTAATATCAACGTTGATTGTTTCGGAAAGCGATTCAGGTTTTGCAAAAACTTGAAGTTTACGCATTTTCTGAACCAATGTTCCACCTACTTTCTGTCCTTCAGAAGTACCAACCAATCTGATTGGAAGATTAACTTTAACCACTTTACCAGCTGACAAAGTTTGAAAATCAACATGCAAAATAGCATCTGTTACAGGATGATATTGAACATCTTTGACAATACATTCAATGTTTTTGCCATCCAGGTTGATATTGGCTTTACGGAATTCATTGGTAAAGATCAAATCACGGATTTCAAGCGGTTCCGTCGAGAAGTGAAGCGTTTCTCCATTTCCGTATACAATACAAGGAATCAATCCGCCTTTTCTGATATTTTTTGTCTGACTCTTGCCTAAACCAGTTCTGTTTTGGGCTTTAACTTCAATCGTTTTCATTAAAAAATGTTTATATTTAATTATAAGTACCTTCGTTTAAAAAAAAGTGTTGCAAAGTTAATCCAATTATTATTATTTGCAAACAAAATTGTAAAATATTAACAGTTTTATAAAAGTTTTTCATTTGCTGATTAACAAAGTTTATTTGATTGTTTCCCTCAAACGTCGGATAGCTTTTTGATTGGAGGGAATATTGATAGCCGAAAGAATATCATTCTTCTCACGATTTGTTAGGTGTAGACTCAGTGATGCCTTTTGTGCTATAGTAGTTTCTTTGTACGTAAGATGCACCATATCTACCTTATCGTAACCTAGTTTCGATTGTAAAAATCCAATAAAACTATCGTGATGATAATCCTGAATAACATCGATATCGAAAATTGCCCCTAAAGGACTAAAAAATGTGCTTCCCAGTCCTGGTCTGTTTACTTTTGGGATATCATCAATTTTTTTGGATCCTCTTATTGAAATAATTGTCACGCCACTTGTGTTTTCTCTGACCCAGTTTCTGTTGACAGCAAGAAACCTAACCGCACTTTCAATTCCGAAATTATCCCTGAAACCCGCATCCATAATCTCAAGTGTAGGAGATGTTGGCAACTGTACATTTGGAAAAATAAGCGGAAATGATCCACTCATCCGCAAAGCAGTTGCAAAACGCAAATTATACGGATTTTGATTTTTTAGCAATGCGGCAAAATCAACTCCATCAATTTCAGAAAAATTATTGTATGAATCGATAACAAAAGGAGGACGCATCATATAGCTAACTGGCTGAGCTGAAATTACCATAAATCTACCATCGTTGATAATTGCCGGAGTTACAAACATTTGTGGAATTAGGCCAGAATACTCAGGATTTTTGTAATATCCTAGGTTCATATCCATCAAACCACCTGTGTTTTCAATGTATTGTTGCTCCCAAATATAACCCCTATCTTGTTTGTAAGTATAGCCGTTGACTTCACGGTCGACCCAGGGTATAAAAATATCATTCACCAAAAAGGTAAAAGCAAGGGAATTGGACAAATCTTTTGAAATATTAACAAGGTGGCTACTATCCTGCAAGTTGATGTTTTTGCCTTTCATCTTCTGATGATACAATTCCCTGAAATATGCCGCTCCCCACATACCTCCCGATGCTCCTGTCATCAGTACTGTGTGCTTCATAAGTTTGCCGCCAAGTGCTTTATCGATTTCCTGTAGCGTGTAAGTTGTCCAAAGCGCAGATCTGACACCGCCACCACTTACCGCAATAACAATCATGCGGGGTTTTTGAACAGTCTCGTTATAACCAAACTTCAAACGCCAATTTGCCAAAATCTTATTGGAGTAGTCGATATCTCTGTAGTAATTATCCCGCGATGCCAAAGAATCGAGTATGTCGTAAGTGTATGGAGCTGATTTGCTGTAATCGAGTCCATAGGCACTGTTACTAAAATTAAATACACCCGATTTCATTAGCGTATCGAGCATTATCAGCGCAAAAATCAATACAAAGGCTCTCCATTCACGTAACCAGTAAGTAATAGCACCCAACAAAGTAGTAACCACCGACAAGAGAATTAGAATAGAAGCTGCGGTAGGTATTCTGAAATAAGGATATTCTACAAATGCACCCATCAATATCAATGCCGTTATACTAATGCTTTGA
>JBIPOO010000231.1:0-6352 GCA_044379045.1 Saprospira sp. | reverse complement strand
CGTACCTGCTGCTTTGAGCGGTCAAGATCAAGTTTCGATTGTTGAACACTGATACTTTTTTCCTGAGCATACTTTATAGCATCTTCGATACTGAAGATTTGAACTTCCTGAGCAGAAAGGGAAGTTAGACCAAGCATTGCCAGAAAAACAAGAACTGAATTTCTCAGTTTTTTCATGATTAAATAGATTATTGAATTGATGAAAATGAAATGTTTATATGATTTATGTTGAAATGCCAAGCAATTTAAGGTAGTCAGACATCAGTTCTCGTCCCTTTTCAGATACAATGCCATACAAATGATACAGAACAAACTCTTTGTGAAGCAATGGTCTTGGAAACTGATCGGGAGGCAGTAGTTCGTCATCTGAAAAAATATTAATCGTACCAATGTGTATTCGGCTTATGATTTCTGTGTCCATATCCTTTCTGTAGATGTCTTCCTCAATTCCTCTTTTGAGGTTGTTCTTCATGATAGAAAGGATGAATTCTTTACGATGTTGCTCGAATAATTGCCAAACTTCAAAATGATATTTTCTTAAATCGAAAAGAAGAGATGGATTCATATTCTCGATATTGCGTTGTACCTGAATGCTGATACTAAACATCTCCTGAAGTGCATCTTCTGCAGTATCTGCAGCCTGGTTACACATCAATTTTTCATTTTCGATATATTTTTTTAGTATTTTTTCAACAAGTTCGTTTTTGTTGTCAATATATTGATAAAGCGTTTTTTTTGACATGCCCAATTGCGCGGCAATGTCAGACATCGTTACACTTCTGATTCCGTATTTTCTGAACAGCAATTCTGCTGCATCTAATATTTTTGCTAATTCTTCCAATGTTGAAATTTTGTTCTGCTACGCTATTTTTTGACAGAATATTTTAATGCAAATCTTGCAACCAAGGAAACTAATAATGTTTTTAGAGTTTTCAAAAGACACCAAAAGTTCGATTTTATCGGACAAAGATAATTTATAAACCTTGGAAACTCCAATAAGTTTAAAAGTTTCCTAAGTTTTTTAAAATTTTTTCATTTGAATATTTCAACACAATATTCCTTGTAAAATGTTAACTTTACCATATAATTAAATCTGAATGAAAAGGTGAATATTGAAAGTGCTTACAATGAAATGCTTGAAAAGCTGACTTCTGTTTATCCCAAAAGAGAGGCAGAAAACATCTTAGCATACATTTTTGAAGATATATTTAAGCTGAAAAAGCCCTACAGTCTTGAAAAACAGTTTAGTCAACAGCAAAAATTACTGCTGGATAAAATTCTGGGCAGACTCCTGCTGCTTGAACCCTGGCAATATATAGTCGGAGAGGCCGACTTTTACGGTGAAAAGTTTTTGGTAAATTCTTCAGTTTTGATACCAAGACCTGAAACAGAGGAATTGGTTTTTAACATCCTTTCCGAAACTAAAGCAGCGAATCTTAATGTGCTCGACATAGGAACCGGTTCGGGTTGTATTGCAATTTTGCTTTCAAAAAAAATGAAAAATGCAAGGGTTCATGCTGTCGACATTTGTCCAATGGCATTGGATACTGCTGTCGAAAATGCTCAGAGGCTTCATTCAAATGTTAAATTTTGGCTCTGTGATATTTTACAAGCGCGATGCAGAAAATCATTGCCTGTTTTCGATGTCATCGTAAGTAATCCGCCCTATATTAATCCAAAAGAAAAAAAACAGATGGCCGATAATGTTGTTAAATATGAACCATACAATGCTTTATTTACTTCAAATGACGATAGCCTCGAATTTTACAGAGAAATCCTTAACTTTGCAAATGAAGGACATTTGACTGAAGGCGGGAAATTGTATTTCGAGCTGAATCAATTCCTTGCCCTTGAAACTGTGGCTTTGGCAAAATCGCTGGGATTCGCTAACACAAAATTGATAAATGACCTTCAAAATAATCCGAGAATGCTTGTTGTTTCAAAATATTAGAAAAAATGATACGAATCTTAACTGTTGCTTTTTTTCTGTTTTTTAATGCTTTATCCATTTCTGCGCAGCACAGCAGAGCAAAGATATACCTCGAAAATAAAAATCTGGGTCAGTTATTAGAGGCTGGTATCTGTATAGATCATGGTGTCCACAGAAAGGATTACATCGAAAATGATTTCTCGGCTTTAGAGCTTGAAACGGCAAGCTCACTTGGTTTTAGAACTGAAGTGCTCATAAATGATGTTTCAGCCTACTATGCTGCACAAAATAATCCGAATGAATTAAAATCGGCTGCATCTTGTGTAAATCCACTTTTTCAGGCTGTTGAACAGATTCAGGCTCCACAAAATTTCAGGCTGGGCAGCATGGGTGGTTACTATACCTATCAGGAATTTTTGAATGAACTGGACAGCATGCGGGCAAAATATCCCAACCTGATTTCTCAAAGACAGGCGATAAACCCCAATGATTTGACCAATGAAGGCCGACCAATTTACTGGTTAAGAATTTCAGACAATCCAGATGTTGACGAAAATGAGCCAGAAGCGCTATTTAATGCAGTGCATCACGCCCGCGAGCCCATGAGTATGAGTCAGTTGATATTTTTCATGTGGCATCTGCTCGAAAATTATGGAACAGACGGCAATATCAGCACTTTACTAAATGAAACTGAGCTTTACTTTGTACCCTGTATCAATCCCGATGGTTATGTATATAATCAGACAAGCAATCCAAACGGGGGTGGTATGTGGCGTAAAAACCGCCGTAATAATAATGATGGTACCTTTGGCGTAGATTTAAACCGTAATTACGGCTATAATTGGGCCTTCGATAATCAGGGATCTTCTCCAAACGGTTCTTCTGATACTTACAGAGGCACAGTAGCATTCTCTGAACCAGAAACAAGAAATATGCGCGATTTTGCCATAGCACACGACTTCAAAGTCTGTTTCAACTACCACAGTTATGGCAATCTGCTCATTTTTCCATGGGCTTACAGCGGCTTACAGACATCCGATTCACTTTATTACAGCTTCACTGCACCTATGTTGGGTAGATTCAATGGATTTTTAACTGGTACAGGTGCAGAAACAGTTGGATACAGCTCAAACGGAGATGCCGACGACTGGCAATATGGCGAACAGGCTCTGAAAAATAAAACAATGACCCTCACGCCCGAGGTTGGTCCGGGTGATTTAGGTTTTTGGCCGCCAGCAAATCAAATCTTACCAATTTGTAAATCGACCTTATTTCAAAATATCAATCAGGCCTATCTTTTATTAAATTTTGGTCTGGCTTATGATAGAAATCCCGTGGTTATAAGTCAGCTTTCCAATCAAATAAAGTTTGACCTTACAAAATATGGTTTTGCGAGTGGCAATTTGAGTGTGGGAATTTTACCGCTGGGTGCTGAGATTGCATCGGTTGGCAACTCAAAAAATTTTACACTCAATCAGTTTCAAACTGCAGGTGATTCTATTGCATTAACATTGAATAGTGGCCTTCAAAATGGAACAACAGTTAGATTTGTGCTCTATGTTGATAATGGTGCAGGACTTGTTATCAGCGATACCATCACAAAAACTTATGGCTCCTACGGTAGTCTTTTTGCCGATAATAATACTAATCTGAGCAACTGGCTCAACATTGGTAGCGGATCTAACTGGCAGCTTACGACAAGTGATTTTTATTCTTCACCAAGCAGTATTACAGACTCTCCAAATGCTGATTACAACAACAGTTCAGCCTCAGAATTGCTGTTGCGCAACCCTATCGATCTAAGAGGAGCCAGCGATGCTGTATTGAATTTTTGGGCAAAATGGGATATTGAAACCGATTATGACTATTTACAAGTATTTGGAATTGCTTCGGATGGCTCAAGGGTAGCACTTTGTGGCACATATACAAATTCAGGAACAGTGTATCAGGCAGAAAATGAACCCCTCTTCGATGGCAGACAAACACAATGGGTCTATGAAAGTATGTCGCTCAACGATTTTTTGGGCGATTCAACTCTAAGCATCATGTTTGCCCTTAGAGCCGATCAGTGGGTGAGGGCCGATGGTTTTTATTTCGATGATGTCAATGTTAGTGTATTGCAAAACAATTCTACAACTGGTACAATTGCAAGAAGAAACTTTTCATTGTTGGAACAAAATCGTCCCAATCCGGCCTCTGAAATGGTTTTTATTCCATTTAGCAATACAAATCTTATCGAAGATCTCTTTCAATTGCAGGTTTTCGATGCATTGGGCGATCTGATGTATCAAAAAAATATTTCGAAAATAGAACAAGGTGTTAATATTGAAACGGCAGACTGGCCTCAAGGAACATATTTTTACCGTCTGATAGGAGCACAGGGCAGTTCTGAGACATTGAAAATGCAGATTCAGCGATAACTTTTAAAGCAGCTTATGAATTACTTAACAGTAGAAAATATATCAAAATCTTTTGGTGACCGCGTGCTTTTCAGCGATATCACTATGTATATCAATCAGGGAGATAAGGTTGCGCTAATAGCTAAAAATGGAACCGGAAAGACTTCGCTATTGAACATAGTTGCAGGAACTGAAACACCCGACAGTGGAAAATACTGGCTTCATCCACATATTCGCACGGTTTTTTTAAGTCAGGAACCTGCTTTGGATGAAAATTTTTCCGTTTTCGATGCGGTGTACAAATCGCAAAATCCAGTGATGCAAGCCATAGCAGCCTATGAGCAAAGTCTCTTGAATCATGCCGATGAAGATGCTATGCAGAAAGCAATTTCCGACATCGACCGCCTCGATGCCTGGAATTACGAAGCCAGAGTAAAGCAGATTTTATCGGTGCTCGAAGTTAATTATCTCGATAGAAAAGTAAAATCACTTTCGGGGGGTCAGCGCAAGAGGGTAGCATTGGCAAAGGTTTTGATCGATGAACCCGATTTTCTGATTTTGGATGAGCCTACCAATCACCTCGACCTTGAAATGATTGAATGGCTACAGGAATATTTGTCAAAATCTAAAATAACCCTGCTCACCGTAACGCACGACCGCTATTTTCTCGATGCAGTTTGTAATCATATTCTGGAATTGGAACACGGAACCCTTTACAAATATCAGGGAACTTATACCCAGTTTTTAGAGAAAAAAGCCGAACGCGAAATTAATATGGCGGTGGTTTTGGACAAAACCAAACAGCTTTACAAAAAAGAGCTGGAATGGATGCGCCGTCAGCCACAAGCAAGGGGTACTAAGGCGAAATCGAGAATCGATGAATTTTACAGCATAGAAGAAAAGTCCAAACAAAAATTGGGCGAAGATCAAATGCAGCTCGATATACAAATGACCCGTTTGGGTAGTAAAATTCTCGAACTGCACAATGTAAGCAAAGCTTATGAAGGACATAGCCTCTTCAACAATCTGGATTACAAATTTGCGCCATTCGATCGTGTTGGCATCATTGGCAGAAACGGCACTGGGAAGTCAACAATGCTCGATATCATGGCATGTATAACTGAGCCCGACAGTGGCAAAGTTGTCCATGGCGAAACCCTTTCCATTGGTTATTATAACCAGAAAGGCATGAAAATGAAAGAGGATAAAAGAGCCATCGATGTGGTAAAAGACATTGCCGAGTATATCCCATTAAATGGCGGTAAAAAATTATCAGCCGGACAGTTAATGGAACGTTTTCTTTTTGATGGTCCAAAGCAGCAGACCTTTGTATCAAAGCTAAGTGGTGGTGAGAAAAGACGATTGTTTCTGCTCACGCTACTCATCAAAAATCCGAATTTTTTAATTCTGGATGAGCCTACAAACGATCTGGATATTATGACACTTCAGGTCCTGGAAGAATTTTTGCAACATTTTCCGGGAGTCGTAGTGGTGGTATCGCACGACCGTTATTTTATGGATAAAATTGTTGAGCATGTTTTTGTATTGGGCGAGGGGGATAAAGTACGTGATTTTCCCGGCAATTATACTGATTATCGCATGGCAAGAGAGCAGGAAATTCAGATTGCAAAAAATGAAGCCTCTGTCCAAAAATCGGAACAAAAAATCGAACAAAAGGCTAAAGTAGCAGCATCGCAGGATGACCGAAAAGAATTTAAAAAAATTGAAAAACAGCTTCAAAAAATCGAAGAGGATAAAGCCAAAATTACCGAACAGTTTAATAATGCAGATTTGAGTCCGGATAAAATCATGGAACTTTCCAAACAGCTACAAGCGCTTCAGGCAGAATTGGAAGACAAGGAAATGCGCTGGCTGGAATTATCGGAGATGATGTGATTGTTGTCATCAATTATCAAGAACCGATCTCGTCCCAGACGAGTGATCTCTGTAAACTAAGTTCTGCTAAGTGATCAAGTGTAAAGTTGCACGAAAATAAGAATTTTCAAGCATTAGAGGATTTTTGT
>JBIPOO010000230.1:0-6371 GCA_044379045.1 Saprospira sp. | reverse complement strand
CTTTTCGTACTCATTATCTTCAAAATAGAATCGGGCTAAGGCAAATAAATCTTCATAATTGAATGACAATTCAGTAGCTTTTTTCAAAAGTGGAATGGCCTCATTAAATCTTCTTTGAGGCAAATAACCGAATGAAAGAAACTTAAGATGTTGGGCATTGGCATCGAGATATTTTTTAGACTCCTCGAAATAGGCCTTTGCCAAATCGGGATTAGTTTTCAATACTTCAATTACCATCAGATTTTGCAAAATAATATATTTGTTAACAATTTTTTTATGCTTGAGCTGTGACTTGAAAGCTTTTTCCAATTCAGCCAAACCGGTTTTCTGTGTATCATTCAAGGCAAACTTAAAAGGTACATCGTAAGAAAAACTGTCAATATTGTTAATCAAAACTGCATAAAAATACTCGATTAGTTTTGCCGTATTATAAGCTGTTTTAACCATTTCTGAATCGGGTTTTCGCGAAATTGCCTTTTTGAAAAATGACAAATCTCCCGCTACGTTAGTGTTCCCTTCGCGTTGGATTTTTAGCATAACACTTCCAACCACCTGACTAAGCGCAGCCACATAAAGTTCGGGTTCTTCACTATCCAAATCAAAAGCCTTGTCAATACTTTGCTGGCAGGCTTCAATTTCTATCATTTGAGCCTGATAGATTGCTAATTTTGTCCAACCTTTGACTATCAATGGGTTTCGTTGAGTAAAATCCTTCCAAAGTTCTGGCACATCTTGTATTCTGTTTACCTCAATGAGCATTGCACTCAACTGTTCAACCAATTCTAAATTGGATGGGTTCAGTTCATAAAGCTCCATGGCAATACCATAGGCCTTTTGTAAATATGGCCACCCGCTGTTAAATTCATTTTTGTATTTATATTCAAAGTAAATATCAATGAGCAAATCAAGATTTTTCTTATCCTTTTCATATTTTTTTAAAAGCTCATCAAGTGTTTTTACCGACTTTTTTTTGGGCAGATGATATAAATCAAGCATTGTGCTACTGAATCCAAAAACCATATTGGCCGAGGCCTGGGGAAATGGAATCTCTTCCAAAAGAGCCAAGGTATCGGCATTCTTTTTAATTATTTGCGATTTAATCGAAAAACTAAAAAGCAAAGTAATAAATGCGACTAAAAGATTTCTCATATTGTATTTTTTAAATATCTGCTAATATAGTGATTTTTTAATTTCAGCTTTGAATTTTGAACATAAGTAGCTATAAAATTTTACTTTTTTGAATTCGGGAATTTTTAACAAGTAATAGCTGTTGGTTTCGAAGTACAGGGTCTTGATATATTTTTTTAAGTTTCTTAATTTATTGGTATCTTTGCAGTCTTAAACCTAAAAACTTAATGAGTCAGCCTTTTCAAAGGATAGCCTATTATTTAAGCAGCATTCCACATTTTTTTCGATACATTTTTCTAGCGATTTTTGTATTGTTTATCAGTTTGTTTTTTCCCGGAAATATTGAGGTTGACTATAAGTTTGAGTTAGGCAACAGTTGGGAATATGAAGATTTGAGGGCACCTTTTGCCTTTCCGATTCAAAAATCGAAAAATGAACTCGAATTTGAAAAAAAATTACTGGAAAAAGAGTTTGTTCCCTATTACAGACTCAATAATAAAACTGCGGAAAATCAGAAAACTGCTTTCAGTGAAAAGTTATCTAAACTGATTATTTCTAAAAATTACAAAAGAGACAGCACAGGATTGAGCAACAGAATCGATTCTGCAAGGTTTTCAGCGCTCGGGCTTCAGCTGCTGGACGGTCTTTACAAGAAACATATCATTAAAACGGAGGCATCGCACGAACGTAAAAACAATTCAATTCCTTTTAGACTCATAGAAAATCAAACGGAGTTGGGCGAATTTAGCTCTAATGATTTTATCGATATTAAAAAAGCAACTCAAATCATTGTAGATAGTATAGACCGAGTAAAAAATACAATATCCAACAGCAATGAACTGCTAAATATACTGGCCGAGTTGATTCAAGAGCCCGACATCCGTTACGACCCGGAAATTACCCGTAAAAATAAAGAACTTGCGATAAAAAACCTCTCGCCTGTGAGAGATAAAATAAAAGCGGGAGAACTGATTATCAAAAAAGGAGAACTGGTCGACTCCATTGCCTACTCAAAACTAATTTCTTATGTTACCAAATATGAGCAGGAAATCAACAAACACAAAAACGGGATTTTTATCTACATTGGTTACTTGGTACTGAGCATTGCACTCATTATTATTTTCTGCTTTTATCTCTTTGTTTATGAAAAGCCTGTGTTCGAAAATCTTCAACACTTTATCTTTCTCTTTTTACTCATTGGGGCTTTTGCCTACCTGGCTTTTTCCATACACAATCTTTCTGTTATAAGCCTGTACTTTATACCTTTTTGTATTATTCCTGTTGTTGTCAAGAATTTCTTCTCATCACAACTCTCATTTTATACACATTCCATACTAATTCTGCTCATCAGTTTAGTGCTTTCGCTCGATTTTGATTTTATTTTTATTCAAATTATTGCCGGGATGGTTGCAGCCATGTCCAAAAGAAAAATCAGATATATCACCGATTTTTTTGTGATGGTTTTTTACATCGGATTGGCTTACAGCGTTAGTTATCTTTGCACCGAACTTATAGGCAAGGGTGTTATTACCCCTATTATTGCCGATGATGGAAGAATCATAGAAAATGGAGTGGAATGGGAAAACTTTGGATGGATTGGTTTGAATATTGTGTTAACTATGCTCTCTTATCCCTTTATACCACTTTTGGAAAAGGCATTTGGTCTTGTATCAGACATCACCCTCATTGAGCTTTCCGATTTGAACAAACCTTTACTAAAGGAACTCTCCTTCAAAGCACCTGGAACAATGCAACATTCGCTTCAAGTTTCTAACCTTGCAGAAGCCGCCGCATCCGAAATTGGCGCCAATGCGCTGCTTGTAAAAGTAGGTGCGCTATACCATGATATCGGTAAAATGGTCAATCCGCAACATTTTATTGAAAATCAAAACCAAAATAATCCACACCTTGATTTAACATATCAGGAGTCTGCCAAAATAATCATTTCACATGTTACAGAAGGACTGAAATTGGCTAAAAAATATCGTCTCCCGGCTCTTTTAAGCGATTTTATCAGCACGCATCACGGAACAACCAGGGTTGAATATTTCTACAGAATGCAAAAAAATGAACATCCTGAAACTACCATCGATGAAAAAGACTTCAGCTATCCCGGACCAAAACCGCGCAATCGAGAAGAAGTCATTCTTATGTTGGCCGATTCGACCGAGGCTGCTTCGAAAAGTTTAAAAAATCCAAGCGGAAAGGACATTGACACCCTGGTCGAAAACATTGTAAGTTTTAAAACAACCCACGGGCAATTGCAAGAAAGTAATATCACCTTTGCAGAACTCGATAAAATCAAAGCGGTTTTCAAAAAACTACTGCGATCGATTTATCATGTAAGGGTTGAATACCCGGTGGAGAAGCCGGTGGGGTAAACTTGAATTATGAAGGTAGAAATTAGAATTTGAAACCATCGGAAAAAGCCTATTTATTACAAACCATTTGAAAAAATCCGACTATTTTAAGCTCAGATTTTTATCACCAACGTAGATCTTGGTTTCAAACCGAGGAACAATATAGAGCTTCTTTGCTGCTCTGCTTACAGAAGGTTAAAACATGCTTGATAAATTGAATACCTAGTGGATGTACAAATTAATTTAGGAAACAAAAATGCATAAAAAAATCCGCCGTACAAATCAGTGTAGGCGGATTTTTTTGTATTGAAAAAGCTACTCTTTCTCGAGCAAGCCTTTGAAAAAACCGATAAATTCATCCACATTCATAGCGCCCTTATCGCCATTTTCAACTCCCTGCATACGAACAGAAACCTGTCCGTTTTCAGCTTCTTTTTCACCGACTATGAGCATGATTGGAATACGTTTTACTTCAGTATCGCGAATTTTACGACCCAAAGTTTCATTTCTGTCATCAACAAAACCTCTGATATCATTTGCCTCAAGCGTATTTTTAATTTGATTGGCAAAATCTGAGAAACGGTCAGAAACCGGTAAAATGGCATATTGCTCAGGTGTTAGCCAAAGTGGAAACTTGCCGGCAGTATGTTCAATAAGCACCGAAATGAAACGCTCCATCGAACCAAAAGGTGCGCGGTGAATCATGACAGGACGATGTTTTTGGTTGTCGGCACCGGTATATTCCAATTGGAAACGCTCGGGAAGATTATAATCGACCTGAATGGTGCCCAGCTGCCAGGAGCGACCCAGCGCATCTTTTACCATAAAATCGAGTTTAGGTCCGTAGAATGCTGCTTCGCCCAATTCAGTAACGGTTTCGAGTCCTACCTCCTGAGTAGCTTCGATAATAGCCGATTCTGCGGCATTCCAATTCTCATCAGAGCCGATATACTTCGATGGATTATTGGGATCGCGCAATGAAATTTGAGCAGTGAAGTTATCAAAACCCATTTTCTTGAATACCAACATTGTTAAATCCAAGACATTTAAAAATTCAGTCTTAATCTGTTCGGGAGTACAGAAAAGGTGCGCATCGTCTTGTGTAAAACAGCGCACACGAGAGAGACCATGCAATTCACCATGTTGCTCGTAACGATAAACAGTTCCAAACTCAGCAATTCTCAAAGGTAATTCCTTGTATGAATGCGGCTTGTTGGCAAAAATTTCGCAGTGGTGCGGACAGTTCATAGGTTTGAGCATGAACTCCTCTCCTTCTCTTGGCGTTCCTATGGGTTGAAAACTGTCTTTGCCGTACTTCTCATAATGCCCGGAAGTAATGTAAAGATTTTTATGCCCGATATGCGGTGTGATCACCAGTTGATATCCTCTTTTGATCTGCTCTTTGGTGAGAAAATCTTGTAATCTATTGCGCAATGCGGTTCCTTTTGGCAACCAGATTGGCAAGCCCATGCCCACTTTTTCGGAAAACATAAAGAGTTCCAATTCAGCACCTAATTTACGATGGTCACGCTTTTTGGCTTCCTCGAGCATGTGCAGATAATCGGTCAGCTCCTTGGCTTTTGGGAAGGTAATGCCATAAATACGCGTCATGGTCTGACGGGTTTCATCGCCACGCCAGTAACAACCTGAAACATTGAGTAGTTTAACCGCTTTGATCAAACCTGTATTTGGAATATGCGGACCACGGCAAAGGTCAGTAAAATTCCCCTGTTCGTAAAAGGTAATAGTTCCGTCTTCGAGGTCATTCAACAACTCAAGTTTGTATTCATCGCCTTTAGCAGAAAAATATTCAATTGCTTCAGCCTTGCTTACTTCTTTGCGGATATAATCATTTTTTTGACGTGCAAGGTCAATCATTTTATTTTCAATTGCTTCCAAATCTCCGAGACTAAGTGTTTTTCCACCACCTAAGTCAACATCGTAATAAAATCCGTTTTCGATGGGTGGACCAATACCGAATTTGATACCTGGGTAAAGTACTTCGAGCGCTTCGGCAAGTAGGTGCGCACTGGAGTGCCAGAAAGCGTATTTGCCACCTTTATCGTTGAAGGTAAGTAGTTTAATAGAAGCATCGGAAGAAATTTTTCGGCTTGCATCCCAAATTTCCCCATTAACTTCGGCAGCGACTACGTTTCTTGCAAGCCCTTCGCTAATAGACATGGCAATGTCGAAACCGCTTACTCCCGATTCATACTTACGAACGCTGCCATCGGGAAGAGTAATGTTGATCATGATTTTGTTATTAAATAATTAAAATTAAAAGAAAATATTCTCATTGCTGCAAAAATAGCATAGTTGCGCCAAATATTAAACGAAATAGAATTTTCCCAAAAAATAAATTCAAAAATATCTTTCCAAAAAAGATTAACTAACATCAGAGCAAGAAACTTGTAAACTGATAATTAGTTTATTAAGCAATAAATCATTACATAATTCTAACACAAACTCATAAAAAGTTGCAATTTTATAAATAAATAATTATAATTGCGTATTTAAAATAATTTTAATTTTAAATTGCCATAAACTAAAATAATATCCTAAAAAAGTGAAATATGCTAACAAAAATTTTACAATTTAGCTTTGGTGCTTTATTCCTTTTTCCATCAATTTTATTTTCACAAAACAGTTTGGAACAATCCAAAAACGAAAGCCCGAACCTTAACATCCAAGAGGTTCAAAAAAGGAAAATTTCAGCCTCTGAATTTTTATTATTGCCAGAAGAAAAAAAGCTTCACATCAGAAACAATCCTAATTTATACGTTTTGGATGAGTCTATCGATGTTGTTATCCAACGCCCAATCAGACATCGCATCAAAAGGTCTGAATACGATATTATGCCCGCATCACGCAAGGCACATATCG
>JBIPOO010000229.1:0-6378 GCA_044379045.1 Saprospira sp. | reverse complement strand
TTATGAGAAAGAAATTTCTCCTCAATAAATCTGAAACTACCAGAGCTGCTGTCTCTCAAACAAATAGTAATTTCACCATTTTTATTTTTGACAATCTTGCCCCAATCATTAATTTCGCCAAGCATTATTTTCTCAAGATCCTGATATTTTATGGAGGGCAGCTTTTCCTTGCTGCTTGGATGAACAATAAGTCTCAGCGCATCGTAACCTATGATATGTTTATTTCTAGCTTTTTCAAATTCAGATCCAAGTTCAGCTGCCATTTCTGCGGACATTTGAGTGGACGCCATTGCAAGCGCTGTTTCCGCATTTTTCAGTGCCTCGAAACCACTTAGTGAACCCTTGCTGATGATTTCAAAGTTGATTATACTATTGGTATCGCCACTTATTTTAGAGGCAGTAATAAGAAATTTTTCTGAATTATCTTCCTGGGAATTGACCTTATATCCTTCTTGTTCTAGGTAAGATTTAACAAGCTCAGGCATAAGATACTGGCCGATAGTTTTAGATCCATTAATCCTGATATTGACTTCAATTTTTGTTAGGTCTTTTTCCTTATTACCAAGATAGACAGTTAGATAAGCAGCTGAAATTAATAAAATTCCGCCAATCACTCCAACTGCCCCAATAATTTTTTTAGACTTGAAAAAAGAATAAATTCCAAAAATGATAAATGCCAATCCGGCTATGAATAAAATTTGCTGCATAATTGATAAATTGCATTCAGAAAAGGCATTAGGCCTTTTAACTACGTGTAAAATTATGACAATGCAACAGAATTACGGCTGCTTTGTGCTAATTTTAATGTTAATTTTTTGTAAATGTCATGAAATAAAAAAAAATGATACCTTCTTTGATAAAGCATATAGGAAGATTTGGAAATAGCACTGCTATTGTTGAGTCTTCTACAATATATAGCTTTGAAGCGCTTGATAGTCAATCCAACAATATAGCAAATGAACTGGAGAGACAATTCGGAAAACTCAAATCCGAAAGAATGATTATATTAGTGAGTGCAGGATTTAATTATTGTGCAGCCTTGTTTGCAATTTGGAAAAGCGGAGCAACTGCGGTACCAATCTTTATTGATTTACCGGCAAACGCCATTGAATACTACGTTGAAGACAGTGGCGCCTCAATTATCATTACAGATGATTACAGAGCTGTGGATTTAAAAATTCTGAACGAAAAGGTCAGGATTATAAATTTGTCCCAGCTAGATTTCGATAGGCAGCTTCCTTACATATCAGAAACCGACTATGAGGATGATGCCTTAATTATCTATACAAGCGGTACAACTTCTAAACCAAAAGGAGTACTCACTACGCATCGTATTTTGGAGGCGCAGGTAACAACACTTGTCGAATCATGGGAATGGACTGCGGAAGACAGCATTTTGAATGTGCTACCACTGCATCATGTACATGGCTTGGTGAATGCCTTGCTTTGCCCGCTTTTTGTTGGTGCCAGAATTTTTATCTTTCCAAAATTTGATGTAGGAAAAGTCTGGGAATTACTGTCATCGGGTCAAATTAATGTTTTTATGGCTGTTCCGACCATTTATTCAAAACTTATATCGGCCTATGAATTGGCAACATTAGATGAAAAACTAAAAATATCAGTGCAATTGAAAAGTTTCAGACTGATGGTGTCAGGTTCGGCTGCTTTGCCAGTATCAGTACTTGAAAAATGGAAGACGATCAGCGGACATTTTCTGCTCGAGCGTTATGGAATGACCGAAATAGGAATGGCTATCTCGAATCCGTACAAGGGTGTAAGGAAAGCAGGTTTTGTCGGTTTACCCTTGCCAGGAGTTCAGGTTCGGCTTTTTGATAATGACAGCGGAAACCTTGCCGAAAATGAAGATTCAGGAGAAATTCAAATAAAAAGTCCAGCTGTTTTTAAAGGCTATTGGAACAGAGAAACAATCACTGCCGAATCTTTTACTGCCGACGGATGGTTCAAAACCGGAGATCTTGCTGTTTGTAACGATGGCTATTTTAAGATATTGGGTCGTCTATCTTCCGATATCATAAAATCTGGGGGCTATAAATTATCTGCTATTGAAATAGAGGAAACCCTCAGGGAATATCCTCTTTTGGCCGATTGTGCTGTGCTTGGAATTCCTGATGAAACCTGGGGAGAAACCGTTGTGGCAGTATTGGTCTTAAAGGAGAAAGAAAGTATTGTAGATGCAAAAAGCATCAATGAATGGTTATCCGACAAATTGCCGGCTTACAAAATTCCCAAAAAATATCATTTTGTTGATGAACTGCCTCGAAATGCAATGGGGAAAATTGTAAAAAACAGTTTAAAAGAACTTTTGTGATATGCTAAGACCACTTAAAAATATCAAAATTATCGATTTTAGTCGCCTTTTGCCTGGTCCCCTTGGCAGTAAAATGCTTGCAGATTTAGGTGCTGAAGTCATTAAGATACAAAAAACAGCGCATGCCGATTATGTAGCCTTTCAACCTCCTTTCATCGAGGATGTTTCTACACTGTATCATGCATTGAATCATAACAAGGAAATTAAAATCTTGAATTGGGATCTTGAAAATGAGCGGGATGCTTTAATGGAGCTTATAAAAACTGCCGATGTTTTGATTGAACAATTCAGACCGGGCGTAATGAAACATTGGGGGCTCGATTTTGAATCGCTCAAGGCTATCAATCCAAAGCTCATTTACATTTCGCTGAGTGGCTATGGACAATCAGGGCCAAATGCAAAAAAAGCAGGTCATGATCTAAATTATCTGGCAATTTCGGGGCTTTTGGATCAGATTCGGGACGATGATGGTAAGCCTCTAATTCCGGGTATTCAGATAGCCGACATCGTAGGAGGTGCGTACACAATTCAAATAGCAGTGCTTTCTGCTGTTTTGGAGCGACAAACAAAAGGCGAGGGGCTTTATTTAGATGTTTCTATGACCGATGCTATTCTCCCACTTTTAAGTTTTCCATTTAGTCAGTTTTGGGGAGGATTCGATCCCAAAGAAATGAAAATTTTAAGCGGTGGACTGGTTAATTATAATGTGTATAAATGTTTAGATGGAAAATGGATTGCACTTGCTGCATTGGAACTAAAATTTTGGGATGCTTTCTGTGATCGAGCTTTGAAACCAGAATGGAAAAGAACGCAACAGTACGAATTATCGGTGCATATTTCCCCCAAGCATGAAATTGATAATTTTTTCAAGCAGAAAGGCAGAGATGAATGGGTAGCCTGGGCCGCTGATTTTGACTTTTGCCTCAGTCCTGTTCTTGAACTTTCTGAATTGGAGAAATCAGCGCATTATCAAGAAAAAAAATCAATAAGAGCAAGTGAAATCAAAGGTTTAAAATATTTGAAAAGTCTTCTTTAGTAACTTAGTAACGAAAAGATTCAACAAAATCAATCATTTATTGTCTTATTGTTTTTGAGGTCTCTTTAATTATGAGCAGTCTATATTTTATAAGTATTAAGTTTTGGCAAATAGACTTGAGCTTATTGTAAGTTTTACCAAATTATTACTTAAATTTGTGGAACTATAAAAATGAATTATTAACAGCAAAATTCAATTCAAAACATTTTTATGTACAGAAATCTATTACCTCTATTGCTCTTTTTAGCATTTGTTTTTGGTGCCAATGCACAAACTGCTAATATTGGAACTCCCAAAAGCTGGTCGCTGAAAAATTCCGGACAGAGAGAACTTACTGTTCATCAATTACCGGCATTCGATCTTGCTGCACAACTCCGTGCCGATGCGATCAACGAAGCGAATAAGATTGGACCCTGGCGTTTTGGCTATGAGCACAACGTCAATTTTGGTTTGAATAATGGCGGTAATTGGATTCAATTGCCAAATGGCGATAAAATCTGGAGAGTTGTTTTTCGTTCTCCCGGTGCACTTAGCATGAATGTACTTTTTGATAAATTTGTATTGCCAGAGGGTGCCACTGTTTATATTTACGATGAGGCTCATTCTAATTTTGAGGGAGCATATACTTCAGCCAATAACAACAGCGATCAGATTTTAGGCACTTCACTTATCGCAGGAGAAAGTCTTGTGGTTGAATATTACGAACCTGCTGCTGTTGCTGGTCAGGGACAGTTGAATATCGGAACAGTTATTCATGGTTATAAGTCTTTGAGCCTTTATGCTGCAGGTATTTTAAAAGGTCTCAATGATTCCGGCAATTGTAATAATGACGTAAAATGTCCGCTTGGTACTGGTTGGGAAGATCAAATCAATTCAGTCGCAATCATTATTGTAGGTGGTTCTGGTGCTTGCACAGGTGCATTGGTAAATAATACACTTCAAGACGGAACACCATATTTTTTGAGTGCAAACCATTGTGGAACAACTGGCTTAGGCAATTGGGTATTCCGTTTCAATTGGGATAGCCCAGTTGCAAGATGCGCTGTAAATCAAAATTCTACAGATCCCGGCGCACCTTACAACCAAGTAAATGGTGCCGCTTTGCGTGCAAATCGTAGCGGAACAGATTTTAGCCTAATGCGTCTAAATTCTACTCCTACTGGAAATATTTACTATGCCGGTTGGAACAGAAGTGCAACTCCTGCTACTCAGGCCACAGGGATACATCACCCAAGTGGAGATGTAAAAAAGATCAGCCGTGAAAACAACGCACTTACAACATCAACATTTAGCGGAGCTCAAACCTGGCAAGTATCAAACTGGGATTCAGGTACCACCGAACCAGGCTCATCGGGCTCACCGCTTTTCGACCAAAATCAACGCGTCATTGGTCAGCTATACGGTGGTGGTGCAGCTTGTAGTGGCTTAGTAAATAATGGACAGGCCGACTATTATGGTCGTTTCGACTTATCCTGGACTGGCGGTGGAGCCAATAACAATCGTTTGAGTAACTGGCTCGATCCTAATAACTCTGGTGTAACTGTATTGGATGGTTACAATCCCAATGCCAGCACCCTTGCTGTAGATGCTGGTTTGACTCAAGTAGCTAATTTGAGTGGAACTTACTGCAATCAGAATAGTTTTACGCCTCAGATTACTTTGAAAAATTTTGGCACAAATCCTCTTACATCTGCAACAATCACTTATAATTTGAATGGCGCTGCCAATAGCAATTTCAACTGGACCGGAAACCTTGCATCTGGTGCTACGACAACAGTAACAATGCCTTCTATTACAGTTTCTACTTCGGGAGCAAATACTTATAATGCTACTGTTACAACTGCCAACGGATCGGCCGATCCAAATGCGTTGAACAATGTAGCTTTGGCTAATTTTAACGTTGTGCTTGGCGGTCAGCAGGCTGAATTAACGCTAAGAACCGATTGTTGGGGTTCTGAAACAAGCTGGGAAGTGAGAAGCGGAACTTCAGTGCTTTATACTTCACCTTCATATTCCGATGGTCCGCCAACTATAAATATTTCCAGCCTTTGTCTCGGCGTAGGATGTTACACCTTTGCCATCAACGATAACTATGGAGATGGCATCAATGGCGCTGCTTATTCACAGTGTGGTCAGGATGGTTACTATTATATTATAGATCCTAATGGCGATACACTGGTTACTATGGCAGCTGCCGATTTTGGAAGTGGTACTACCCACAATTTCTGCATCACAGCACCATCTTCTGTAGACCCTGCTTTTTCTAAATTAACAGATTTGAATATTTATCCTAACCCAAATCAAGGACAGTTTACGATAGATTTGAAATTAAACAGCAGTGCTGACCTTGAAATACAGATTATCAATTCTTTGGGTCAAATTATGAAGTCTTATAATTATGGCAACTCATCTGTACATCAGATTAGTCTGAATCTTCAGGACGAATCTGCCGGGATGTACTTTGTGAAATTGAATTTTGGCAATGAAACCATTATTCGAAAAGTTGTGAAACAATAAGTTGTTCTTAATACTTTTGAAAGAGGCTGCCCCTGTTTTTGGGCAGCCTCTTTATTTTGTGAGGCACTAAGGAATTTATAAAATATCAAATCAAGATATGAAATCAGATAGGGATGAAGTGGAACTGAATAAAATTCCTGCCATCAATGCATTCTTGGAAAATTTTGTATTGATAGAAGCAGGTGAATTTATAATGGGCGATGCTGAAATAAAATATGCTATTCAGCACAAGGTTTCGTTAAACAGCTTTTATTTGCAGGTAACAACAGTGACTCAGGAGTTTTGGGAACTGATTATGGGCAATAATCCAAGTCATGATAAGATCAATAAGGAAAATCCTGTTACCGACATAAGTTGGTACGATTGTCAGGAATTTATCAAAAAATTGAATGCTTATACTGGTAAAAAATATCGACTACCCACTGAAGCTGAATGGGAATATGCAGCGCGAGGAGCTAATCTGAGCAAAGGCTATATTTATGCAGGTTCGGATAAT
>JBIPOO010000228.1:0-6441 GCA_044379045.1 Saprospira sp. | reverse complement strand
ACCTATAATGTTACGGTAACGAATCAGAATGGATGCTCTGCTACAGAATCTGTAATAATTACAGTGCCTGCTGGAATTAGTGTGACTCCTGCCTTCGATACCATCTGCCAGGGAGAAAGTACAACAATGACTGCCTCGGGAGCTCAGAGTTACAGTTGGTCACCTAATTCCATGATAAATACTTCAAGTGGTCCACTGGTTATTGCCAATCCAATCAAAACAAAAGTATATAATGTTATCGGAACAGATATTTACGGTTGTACCAGTACGGCCGCATCCACTATAGTTGTATTGAAAAATCCTCAGCTTGAGCTGGGACCAAACATACTGGTTTGTGCCAGAACCCCGGTTCAATTAGACGCTGGTTCCACCGCTGTTTCCTATTCATGGAGCACCGGACAGACTACCAGATTTATAAATCCTACAATTACGGGTACCTACACTGTAACTATTACAAATGCCAACGGCTGTACAGCAACTGATAATGTTTACGTCAGATTTAAAAAATGCTTCGATTTTATAGCAATTCCCCTGAGAGAAAATTCACGACCCCATAAAAATGACATTATTCAAACTGAAAGCAATAACGATTTTGGAGCAGATAATTATAGTGTTATAAATTTATATCCTAATCCAAGTTCAGGCATTGTAAATATTGAATTTTCCGACATAAACGAATCATATCATATAGTTGTCAGAAATACAATCGGACAAAAAATTCTTGAATTGAATAATCTTCAGGAAAAATCAACTGTCAGTCTCGAAGCTTATGAAAATGGGGTTTATATATTTGAAATAATCTCTAAGGAAATCAATTCAAGCTTTATTGTTTTGAAGCAATAATTTTAATTAGGCTGTTATATAAGAAACATTTGCAAATTGTCGATGCTTAGGGCTTAATCAAATAAGTTATTTTTGGACTGTACCCGACCTCGAATGAGGTCAATTTTTTATAAAGATAAGCTAACAAACTGGAAACGACCACAGAGTGCGTTCTATCTGTCTTTTGGTTTGTATTTATCTAATTTGACCTGTCCCATCGGGACAACCTGTTCTTGGTATAAATGTAATTAAAATAGGATTGAGCCCCATAGTGATGACCTTCTTGCCTTGCGGCTAAGAACAGGCTGCTCCGCTGGATCTATGTTAGCATATTTGTAAATTGTTAAAAAAGCCTTGCGGCTAATCATTAGCTTATTTATCTTGTCCCATCGAGACGAACTATTCTTATTTCTTATCAAGATATTTGAAATCCGCATAAATCACAAAAGACTAGGCTGAAGAAAATAACTTTTAAAAACTAGAGGATTTTATAAATGAACATAATATAAAAATACTCAATCTTGAATGTTTATAAAAATTCAAGTAAAATTTTTAAACACAAAGTTATTTTAAAAAAAAGTGATAAAAAACTTGTTGCATATAATTTTGTTCATAACTTTGCGTAACGTTCTTTAAAAATATTCTTATCCAGAAAGACAGAGGGAATTGACCCTATGATGTCTTGGCAACCCCTAGAATTAGGAAGGTGCCAAATTCAACTCCGAGTAATTGGAGAAAGATAAGTTAGAAAACAGCTAAGGATTTCCCTATCTGGGGTCGTCATATTAAAAGCTCTTCTGACTTGTCGGAAGAGCTTTTTTAGTAAAAGCTTTTTCGCAAGTCATTTGCTTCGACTGTTTTGGATATGTTTGTTTTTGAGACAATTAATCAAATTCTTAAACAACAAAATTTGAAAAAACATGAAAGAAATCACAAAAATCCTGCACAGTATTCCGGTTGATGAATTAACCGGCTCAATTTCAACCCCTATTTACCAGACTTCTACTTTTGTTCAGGAGGCACCGGGCGTCCATAAAGGTTATGACTATGCACGAAGTAATAATCCAACCCGCAAGGTATTGGAAGATTTAACAGCAAAACTCGAGAATGGAGTTTCTGCTTATGCCTTTGCAAGCGGATTAGCTGCTATTGATGCAGTTATAAAACTACTACAGACTGGCGATGAAATAGTTGCAGTAGATGATATTTATGGCGGAGCATTCCGTCTTTTTACCCATATTTATGAGAAATTTGGTATCAGTGTAAAATATGTAGACAGTACTAACTCGGCTAATATACTTGATGCGCTTAGCATTAAAACAAAGCTCATCTGGTTGGAATCGCCAACAAATCCTACACTGAAAATTTCTGATATAGCCGAAATTGCTAAGATTGCAAAGGCTAATAATGTATTACTCTGTGTTGATAATACTTTTGCATCGCCAGCATCCCAAAAGCCAATTGATTTCGGTGCCGACATTGTTATTCACAGTGCTACAAAATATCTTGGCGGGCACAGTGATCTCATTGCAGGTTTGGTAGTCTGCGCTACTAAGGAATTGGGCGATAAAATAAAATTTATTCAGAATGCATCGGGAGCAATTCTTGCCCCATTCGATAGCTGGTTGGTTATAAGGGGTATCGAAACCCTAACCCTAAGAGTGAAACAGCATTCGGAAAATGCTCAGAAAATAGCAGAATTTTTACTGACAGAAGATATTGTAAAAAATGTTTATTATCCTGGCCTTGAGCAGCATAAAAATCACAACATAGCTAAGCGTCAGCAAAAATATTTTGGTGCTGTCATAAGCTTTGATTTGAAAATTGACGATAAAGAACTTGCATCGCTGATAGTAAGTAACACAAAATATTTTAAATTAGCTGAAAGTCTTGGCGGAGTAAAAAGTTTAATCTGTCTTCCTTGCGAAATGACCCACAAATCCATTCCATTTGAAAAAAGATACGAGTCGGGTGTAAGTGACAGTTTAATCCGACTTTCAGTCGGTCTGGAGGATGCCGATGATTTAATTGAGGACATAAAAAATGCTTTTAAAATCGCAACCGAAAAAATATCAAAAAAACAGATTTATGCCTCACAAGATTAAGATTTTATCTGGCAGATGAAAAATTTAGAATTATTTTCTTACGTTAAATAATTGTTTAATTTGATAATTTTTTTAAAAAAAATTTCGGTGAAATTTGAAAATTTAAAATTTGACTATATTTTTGTGACACTATGAATACAATCTACTCAAATAGCCAAAAAATGATGATGTGTTGCTGCTGCTGCTGCGGTACAACACTTCATGGCTATTGGTGGACATAGTCAAGTTCAAAGGTATTGTACGCATTATATAATATAAGCCCCACCAAGTCGGTGGGGCTTTTTTTTTGCCAAAAACTTAAAAAATGGAAACTACATTGCTTAATAAAAGCACATTATTTAAAAGAATGATAGCATTGGGTGATAAAATCGGAAATACCCCTTTAATACCCGTAGTTGGACTTCATAGAAACAATAATGTTAAAATTTTTGCCAAAGTAGAATGGGCACAACTTTCGGGTAGTATAAAAGCTAGAGCTGCTTACAATATAATACGCCATGCAATAGAACACCGATATTTAGATGAAAATAATGTACTGCTCGATGCAACCAGCGGTAATACAGGTATAGCTTATGCGTACATAGCAAGAGAACTTGGTTTGAGAATATCGCTTTGTCTACCCGAAAATGCATCGAAAGAGCGTAAAGCAATACTGGAAAGTTTGGGCGTGAAAATTATTTATACGTCCAAATTCGGAGGCACTGATGAGGCACAAGAGCATGCTGCTGAAATCGCCCATAAATTTCCGAAACGCTATTTTTATGCAAATCAGTATAGTAATGAGCAGAATTGGAAGGCACATTATATGACAACAGCCCCTGAGATTTTTGGAGCATTACCCGAAATTACACATTTTGTCGCTGGTTTGGGTACAACAGGTACTTTTATTGGTACCTCCAGAAAACTAAAAGAACTTAATCCTGCTATTAAAACCTTTTCTCTTCAACCTGATTTTGCCTTACATGGTCTGGAGGGGTGGAAGCATCTTGAAACAGCTATAGTTCCAAAAATTTATGCCCCTGAAATTGCTGACGGAAACCTAGAAATTTCAACCCTTACTGCTTACAGGATTATCAAAGACTTTAACTTGAAAGAAGGCCTCTTGCTCAGCCCTTCTTCGGCTGCAAACCTTGCAGGAGCAATTCAGATTGCAAATGAAATAGAAAAGGGAGTGATTGTTACCGTTTTGCCCGATAATGCAGATAAATACAGTGAAATTATCCATAAAATTCTATGATTATGTTATACTTAAAAACAATAATTAAAAAAAATCTTATTGCTGATGCGATTAATACATTTCCCGATGAATGCTGTGGTTTTTTGATTGGGACTGATGATGAAAAAGATAGATCAATTGAAGAAATTATTATAGTGGATAATGCCAAAGATGGCGATAAACGCAGGCGTTTTGAGATTAGTCCGAAAGATTATATGAAGGCTGAGCGCTATGCAGATGACAAAAATCTAAAACTTATAGGAATCTATCATTCACATCCTAATCATCCTTCAATACCATCTGAACATGACCGCATACAAGCACAGCCTTATTTTAGTTATGTCATTATTGCCGTGCGCGAAAACGAATTTGTAAATCTTCAATCATGGCGTTTGGATGATTGTCAACAATTTGAAGAAGAAGCTATTGAACTAATTTTTTAAATATATATACCTTAAACAAATTATCTTACTTAATAAAAACATTTTTAAAATGGCTACTATTATTATTCCCACTCCACTCCGCAAGTTCACCAATCAGGAAAGCAGGTTAAATGTTGGCGGAAATACTGTAAAAGAAAGTATTGATGAGCTTACGCTTAACTTTCCTGAATTAAAGAAAAATCTGATAGATGATGATGGCAGGCTTCGAAGCTTTGTAAATATCTTTGTCGGTGACGATGACATTCGCGACCTGCAGCAAGAAAACACCGTTGTGAATGCTGATTCACTTATCAGTATAATTCCTGCAATAGCAGGCGGCAGTCCCGATTCTGATTATAGCGAGGTTCAGTTCAGTAAGGAGGAACTAGAGCGTTATAACCGTCACATTATAATTCCTGGTTTTGGACTTGAGGCACAGCAGAAACTGAAAGCTGCAAAAGTTCTTGTGGTTGGCTCAGGTGGACTTGGAAGTCCTCTATTGCTTTACCTTGCAGCTGCTGGTGTTGGGAATATCGGAATTGTCGATTTTGATGTTGTCGATGACAGTAATTTGCAGAGACAGGTGCTCTTTGGAGTTAATGAAATTGGAAAATCAAAGGCTGAATCGGCAAAAGCACGTTTGTTGAGCCTAAATCCACACATTAATATAACAGTTTATAATACGCAGCTCAATTCAAAAAATGCCTTGGATATTATATCCGAATACGATGTCGTTGCAGATGGTACCGATAATTTTCCGACCCGTTATCTTGTCAATGATGCTGCAGTTATCAGTGGTATACCAAATGTTTATGCCTCTATTTTTCAATTTGAAGGGCAGGTTTCGGTATTCAATTTAAAAGATAAACAGGGTAATGTTGGTCCCAATTACCGCGATTTGTATCCGACTCCACCGCCTCCCGGTTTGGTTCCGAATTGCGCTGAGGGCGGCGTCTTAGGTGTTTTGCCCGGAATAATAGGCAGTCTGCAGGCAAATGAAGTAATAAAAGTCATAACCGGACTCGGCGAGCCACTCAGCGGCAGATTTTTTGTTTTCGATGCACTTAGTTTTGAAACGAGAATACTTAAAGTTTCTAAAAGAGAAAATAGCCTTAAAATAGTTGAACTAATTGATTATGAACAGTTTTGTGGCGTAAAGGCCGTTGAACGAAAAGTGAAGGAAATTGAAGCTGAAGCGTTTCTTAAATGGCAGGAAAGTGAAGAAATTCAGGTGATTGATGTTCGTGAGCCTGCAGAATTTGAAGAGGTGAACATAGCAGGACTACTCATACCGCTCGCTTTTGTTTCGGAACGTGCCAATGAAATTTCACGCGACAGAAAAGTTATTGTACACTGCAAATTGGGCGGACGAAGTGCAAAAGCTATTAGGGAACTTGAAGATAAGTTCGGGTTTGAAAATCTTTATAATCTAAAAGGAGGAATAACCGCTTACCTGCAACTTAAAAAGGTTGAAATTTAAGTTGACAATTATGGGTTCTAATTATATATAAAAATCTGATGGTGTTGTGGTCGAGTGGTTTAGGCGTGGCTCTGCAAAAGCTTTTACATCGGTTCGAATCCGGTCAACACCTCAAAATATTTCTTAACTGTTTAATTTTTATCATTATGGCAATCAGACTAGGAGATTTCGCTCCCGATTTTAGTGCAGAAACCACTGCAGGAACAATTCATTTTCATGATTGGATTACTGATTCCTGGGCGGTTTTATTTTCTCATCCAGCAGATTTTACTCCGGTATGTACTACAGAACTGGGATTAACTGCAAAACTCAAAGATGAATTCGCAAAAAGACATACGAAAGTTATTGCATTAAGTGTTGATCCGCTTGATTCGCATTACGAATGGATAAAGGATA
>JBIPOO010000227.1:0-6461 GCA_044379045.1 Saprospira sp. | reverse complement strand
ATATATCTCTAAAATGTATGAGAATCATCAACTACTTTTTGAATATGTGAAGCTAATAAATTGCACAGACATAAAAAAGATAGAAATTACTGATGAAGGTATTCTATTTACCTCAAGAGAAAACGAGACGAAGCTTTTTTGTACTAAAAATGATAAACGGACAGCTCCATTTGAAATATTAAACTTCGATAAATACGAAGCGCTTGATGCTGACCTGATGTATAGCCTTATCAGAAATGGCGATACAATTTTTGATATAGGTGCTAATATTGGTTGGTATTCTATTAATTTTTCAAAAAAATTTCCTGATTCTAAAATCTATAGCTTCGAACCCATACCAAATACTTATATTCAATTAGATAATAATATATCTTTGAACAAATTAAATAATGTAAAACATTATAATTTTGGGTTTTCTGATGAAGAAAAAAAATTATCATTTTATGTTTCAGAATTCACCTCTGTCAGTAGCTCTGCTCAAAACCTAACTGAAGATACAAACATAAAATTAGTAGAATGCAATGTAATTCCGATAGACTTTTTTTTAAAATCAACACCTGTAAAAATTGATTTCATTAAATGCGACGTAGAGGGGGCAGAATTATTTGTTTTTAAAGGTGCTTTAGAAACATTAAAAATACATCAACCAATTATTTTTACTGAAATGCTTCGAAAATGGTCCGCAAAATTTAATTATCACCCAAATGATATTATTAATTTGCTTAAAACACTTGACTATAAATGTTTCTCAGCTATTTCAAAGAGCCAGCTAAAAGAAGTTAAACTAGTAGAAGATTCAACAGTTGAAACAAATTTTATATTTTTGAATACAAAAAAACATCAAGAAATTATAAGCCGTTATGAGTTCTAATTATACATCTATTTCTAATCAACTACGCAGGCGGATTCTTGAATTAACTCACGCCAACAAAGCCTCACATATAGGTGGGGCATTTAGTGTAATAGATATCTTGACCGTTCTTTATAATAAAATATTAAAATATGATGTAAATAAAGGCATGTGGGAAGAAAGAGATAGACTTTTTTACAGTAAAGGTCATGCATGTACCGCATTATATTCTGTCCTTGAACAAGTTGGGTTTTACTCAAAAGCTGACTTGGATAGTTTTACTCAAAATGGCAGTTTTTTTACATCCCATGTTAACCATAAAATACCAGGTGTAGAGTTGTCAACTGGTAGCCTTGGTCATGCATTAAACGTAGCATGTGGTGTTGCATTAGCCGGCAAGAGAAAAAAGGCAGATTGGCGGGTTTATTGTATTTTAAGTGATGGAGAGCTCAATGAAGGTTCAAATTGGGAGGCAATTTTGTTTGCTCCTCATCATAAATTAAATAATTTAACCCTTATAATTGACTACAACAAAATACAGAGTTTTGGAACGACAAAAGATGTACTTGACCTCGATTATGGTAAAAATTTATCAGATAAATTTCTAGCTTTCGGATGGGATGTTATAGAAATTGACGGTCATGATTTTGACGCAATAGAAACTGATTTTGTTTCAAAAAATAATAGCTTTAATCCAAGTGTGGTTATAGCTCACACAATCAAAGGAAAAGGTGTTGATTTTATGGAGAATAAATTAGCATGGCATTATAAATCTCCAAATGATGATGAGATGAAGAATGCAATTAGTCAATTATATAAATAATTTATGAGAACAGCTTTCATAACTCAATTAATTGAGGAAGCAAAAACGAATGAAAAGATATTTCTTTTAGTTGGTGACTTAGGCTACAGTGTAGTTGAGCCTTTTGCTGATTTATTCCCGGATAGATTCCTCAATGTTGGTATTGCGGAACAAAACATGACCGGTTTGGCTGCAGGCTTAGCGAAAGAGGGTTATAATGTTTTTACCTATTCTATTGGGAACTTTCCAACTTTGCGATGTTTAGAACAGATAAGATATGATATCTGCTATCACAACCTGAGTGTAAAAATTGTCTCTGTTGGTGGTGGCTATGCTTATGGCCCTCTTGGCGCTTCACATCATACCACTGAAGACCTAGCAGTAATGAGGGTCTTACCCAATATGAATGTTTGTGCACCTGCTGACCCCATCGAAGCTAAAGAGGCAACGTCTTTGTTTTCTAAACTTTTGCAACCCGGCTATTTAAGATTAGGAAAAGCAGGTGAAAATATACTACATAGCCATAGTACTATAAAAGATATAACCAAAGTATTGGAAATACGTTCTGGTCAAAATACAGCTATTTTAAGTACTGGAGGAATACTTTCAGAAGCAAAAAACTTCATAGCTCTAAATAAATTAAATTGGGGCCTATTTAGTATACCATTTATAAAGCCAATTGATAAAGATGGCATTGAGTTCATTTGCAAAAAATATAATACAATATTTACCATTGAAGAACATCAACTTAGTGCAGGTTTCGGATCTGCAATTTTAGAATCTGTCAATGACTTAATCAACGAAAAGAGGTTAAATACCTTTCCTAATATTATTAGAAAAGGTATTAACGACATGTTTATCTCATATGCCGGCACGCAAGATTTTTTAAGAGAAAAAGCAGGCTTAAATTTTTTTACAACACATGAGTAAAAAGCTTATAAGCATTGTAATACCATGTTACAACGAAGAAGATAATATACTTCTCATGATTAACAAAATTAGGTCACTAATGAATTCCGTTAGTGAAACTTATGATTTTGAAATAATCATAATTGATAACGATTCTACAGACAGCTCTGTAAGAATTATAAAATCTGAATGCGAAACTGATTTAAGAATAAAGCTTATTGTAAACTCAAGAAATTTTGGTTGGATAAAGTCACCTTATTATGGGTTACTCCAAGCAAAGGGGGATGCAGTAGCATATCTAGCTGCAGATTTTCAAGATCCTCCTGAGTTGATTTTAGAATTTTTAAAAAAATGGGAAGAAGGCTATAAAATTGCTATTGGTGTCAAAAATCAAAGTGAAGAATCCAAAGTAATGTTTGCTATAAGAAAGTTATACTATAACTTCATTGATAAAATATCTACAAATAAACTATATAAAAACTTTACAGGTTTTGGATTTTATGATAAAAGAATTATCGAAATTCTAAATCAGTTTGATGACCCATACCCCTATTTTAGGGGTCTAATAAGTGAGGTAGGTTTTAAAAAAGCAATAGTCAGTTTTGAACAACCAAAAAGAAGAAGAGGTATCTCTGCAAGTAACTTTTATGCACTTTATGATGTTGCGATGCTAGGTATAACCAGTTATTCTAAAGTTCCATTGCGTATCGCAACATTCGCCGGTTTTATTATGTCTGCTGTGAGTTTGATTGTTGCCTTAGTATATTTGATTCTTAAATTAACATTCTGGTATTCATTCCCAGCGGGTTATGCTCCTACGGTCATAGCAATCTTTTTCTTCGCTTCTGTACAATTGTTCTTTACGGGTATCCTTGGTGAATACATTGGATCAATCCATACAATAGTACAAAAGAGACCCCTGGTGATAGAAAAAGAAAGAGTTAACTTTTAAAAATCAATCCTAGTATGAATCAAAACAATTGATTAAAACTAACTACTTTTTGTTGATTTTCTATTTAATTTATTTAAAAAAAACCAGCTAGCAATTAAAACAATTAAACCTGCAATACTTATCCAGATTCCCATTTGCATACGGGGTGTATTATAAATCATCTCCACGGTATGTTCACCCGGGCTGAGTAATATCCCTGCAAATCCAATATTCACTTTCAATATTTCAGCTGCTTTTCCATCAACCTTTACAGACCATCCTTTGTCTTCAGGCATGGAGAAGAATAAAATTTTCTTAGCTCCGCTGATTTTTATTTTACCTTTAAAGTGATCATTTTTAAAATCTATCATTTCAAAAGATTCGGCCCTTAAGGCTTTTGTATCATCTATCAGTTGCTGGAAAGGAAAGTTTTGTGCATTGATAGTATCTGCTCTGTATACGGGTAAATCAATCTTCTTAAGGTCCTCATCCTCTACTACGCAGGCCTTCAATAATGCAATGTCCTTTTTACCATAAATATTTTGTACCAGGGCCTTATCCAATTTATTAAATTCGCTTCGGGGTATTACCCTGTTGTAAGTAAAACCAAAGGGTACAAAATTTGGGTTTTCAAAGATGGATACATCTCCTACAGTATGGCGATACTCATAACCAAAGCCCATTTGAATATCTTTACTCTGGTTACTGAGAAAATATTTATTACCAAGTAGGAAACTAATCATAGGTCGCATTCCTACGCCTGCTATCCATCTTGTTTGGTTTTCATCCTTTTCATTAATGATGTCCATTGCCGAAAGAAAACGTACATAATTCAGATTATTGAAAGAGTGGTATGATTTAGTTCCCCAATAACCTTGTACTTTGGCATCGTTGGTACTGGCATGCATAATAAGTTTATTGTTGTAGGAAGGATAATTTTTTTCAACTCTAAAATAGCTCTTATCTTTAGTCTTGATCCAATTTACAGCATCGCGACTGTAATCATTATAGCCAAGCTTATCTTTTTCAAACTCGGAAGCAGTGGCAAGGGTTCTGTTGTTATGGACAGAATAAGCTCCCGATCCTAATTCTATCATCAAAATTAAAAGCATGAAGATTGCCGCTCTATTACGTAGGGAATAATTGGAAAGCAGGGCAATACAGACAAGGTAGGCCAATGCAAACATCACAGTAAAATTACGGGCTACCTCATTTACTACCACAATCTGACTGTTTTGGATAGAAAATATCATGTAAAAAAGCAATAAAGCTCCAATACCATAGCCAATCCAAGGAAATTTTTCTGCTTTGTATATTTCATTTAAGGCATTAACTGCTAAATAGAGCATAGCAATAATAACAAAGAGCGAATAAAGGCGATAATAATCACCAGTATAAAGCCAAAAGCTATATCGGAGATATGGAAAAACCAAAGGAATAAGATATAATGCTAGAAAGCTGCCGTAAAAGATTCTTTTTCTATAGCTCATCTGCTGAAAGGCCATTGGAACAAGAATAAAGAGCGACATGCCGGCAAAGGTAGCAGGTGCCTCAAGATAGTTCATAGCACCCCTGAAAAAATTATTTTCATCTTTGAGCAAATCGGTTGAAATCCACCTTGCTTTGGTTGTAGAGAGCAAATCAGAATTTGCCATTTCGAAAACTGATTTGGATCTCAGTGTATCAAAGAAAGAAGATCCGCCTAAAACCCTGGGGCTATTAGCCATTAAATCTAGTGAAGGTAATATCATAAAGGCGCCTATAAGTATTCCTAGAAGACCAAGACAACCCAAAAACATAAACCTTTTTAATAAATCAACCCAATTTAAATTATTTTGATCGAGTATGCGTACCGTTCCGTAAGTGGCAATTAACAAAGCCATTAGAAAAAGATCGACAGGCTGCCAGATTCCCATCAGACATATAACAAAAGGAAAAAGTAACCATTTTCCTTTTTGTAAGTACTTCTCAAAGGAATATAGCAATAAAGCAAAATACAAACCCTCGATTGTAAATACATACCAAGCAGAACCTATCATCATGAACCCACTAAAGGAATAACAGAGTGCTCCAAATAAAGCTGAAAAATAGCTCAGCTGCATCGTGCGCAGATAAGCATAAAAAACTAACCCAGAAAGAATTACCTTGAGAGGTTCAATGATACCAATCATGTGAATAATGTTATCTTTCCCGAAGAAATACATCAGCCATACAAAAGGATCACCCATATTTTGAAGTAATACATTTTGGCCAACTCCTGAAGAAAAAGACCACTGAGATACATACCCTTCGTTTTCCCAATTCTCCGCAACAACATAATACATTGGATATGCTGCATTGATTGCATCGGAACCTATGTCCTTAAATAAAAATACCTTATCGGTGAACCAAAAACTACCATAGGCCCATGTAGCTAATAGAACAAGTAACCCAAGCGTGAGGTAGATTGTGTTTTTACCCAAATAAACGTCTATAAGGTTCTTGCTTGGCAGAGAAGCAATTGTAGTAGTTGAATTACTAGTCTTATTAGTTTCTGAATTCTTCTTATGGTTACTCTTACTCATAATATGAATAATATTTTAGCGCTGGAATTGAAAATAATTATTTATAGCTTCCAAAATTATTAAAATATTAAAACAAAGCCTTATGTAGGTCTAACTTTTTTCCTCCCCCACACAAAAAAAAGGGACACTCTCGCGTCCCTCTCCATATTTTTCTTAAAATTTACTTTTTCTCGCTTCTCTTATTACCTAAGTAGAATACCCTTCTCATGTTGGCTTTGCGGAGTTGGGTTTTAACTTCAGTAACAAGGCCCATTTTTACTTCACCGTCAACTTTCATAGATACGGTCATTTCATTGTGTTGACCTGGAGGAACATCTGTTCTTCTTTGGTTGGCAAAAGTCATGATATCGGATGGTTTAGCAAATGCATCATTTAGCTGGATGCGAGGTGCAGATCCCAATTGCG
>JBIPOO010000226.1:0-6470 GCA_044379045.1 Saprospira sp. | reverse complement strand
TGCAGTAATTTATCTGGTGAATATGGTAATGCACATGTTCGGCTCTGATATTCCTTACCTTCACGAAATGACCCCAATCGGAATTGGTATCAGCTTGCTAATCATTGCTGTAGCTTCTTTGAACCTGATTCTCGATTTCGACCAGTTTGAAAAAGGCGAGCAAATGCAGGCTCCAAAACACTACGAGTGGTTGGCTGCTTTAGGTCTGATGGTTACACTTGTATGGCTCTATATCGAAATTCTTCGTTTAGTTGCTATGTTCAGCGGTAGAGACTAAGATTCTTAAATAATACAAAAAAAGGCTTTCTGAAAAACTCGGAAAGCCTTTTTGTTTATAAGCAGTTACTAATATAATTTCAACAAATATCTGTAACTTTAGAACCTATTGTTTAACCTGCAATCTATTTAAATTTTCTTCCATGTTAATAATTTTAAGCGAGGGTAATTACCTTGATACCATCAATTCATACGACAAAGCACATTGGCAGCCAATGCTTGATTTGATTCCCGAAATAGAAGCTTCAAATCGGGTTATTCATATATTTCAGCATCTGGCTGATACGATGGGCATCATGATCTCTTTTGATTGGGGCAGCTGGCAAGAGGGAAAAGACATGCTCGAAGGAAAGACATTCGATTTTAACACGATCGATATTCCAACAAAATGTAAACTCATCAGCATGATAATCAGAAATGACAGGTTTTGCCAGGGTTATCTGGAATCAACTTTTAAGAATGGAATTATTCTGGGGATTTTGAAGTCGATAGAAAAGCAGTTGGGCTAATTCAGCTCAGATATAAACTCATCAAAGATCGAATTCCAATAATAAAGCGGCGTGATCACTCAATTTACGGTCGATAAAAGTCGTCAGGTATGCAGCTTTGCCCGCTGCTATATTCTTGGGACCAATGGCATGATCGAATCGGTAACCGTAACTCGGATTTACATTCGATATCCAACTGCAGGCCTCTTTCTCAAATCCGTTCAAATGTCTGAAATAGTCGTGATAGCCAATGTCTGATATGCCCCGCAATAAGTTATATTCTGCATCGTGCCATCTTTGTCCTTCTCTTCCCTCCCTTTTTTTTAGGACTTTAATTTCACCTTTCGAGTTTAAAAATTGGCCCCAAGTCATTGTCCTTCCATCAGAAAATTCCTTTCTCGGACTATTAAAATCGCCTGTCAGGATTAGATTATCTTCAGAAAGCAATTTGTAGAGCCCTTCAAAGAACTCAATTTTAACCCAGCCATTAGTACTACCCGGGGGAATATGTGTTGTTGCAATTTTAAGACCTTGATTTTCAAGCTCAACAATCAAGAGCCGCTCAGCCCAAGGCACATATTCAAAAGATACATTTTTCAATACGATTGGCAGCTTTGATGCTATTATCAAGTGGAATTTCCTGGGCCCTGTTTTTGATCTTTCTTCAACATGGTCGAAGGAGCTTATTATATATTCATAATTATTTGAAAGGATCTTTATCCAATGTTCATCTCCATTCGCTTGTATCTCCTGCAAACATAGGATTTCAGGATCAATTTCTTGAATTGCAAGATATTGATTTTCTATAATTTTAGTTCTACCGGCTGTATTCCAGGAAAGTAGTTTCATTTGTTAAATTTTAATTCAAAAGACTTGTCAAACCCAAAAATATCTAAGAAAATACGCCGCGTTTTTAAATTTCACATCTCTTTGTTTATAAATTATTTATAACATTATTTTTTGTTAATTTTATTCTACGCAGTAAAAACAATATCCTTAGGCTGGTCAAGAGATATCCTGCTCAATTATCTGAAAGCAGATACTTACAATTCCCAAAAACGTATACCTATTCTCGTTGCCAATGACAAAGCATGGCTGCAAGGCGGCAATTTAATCTTAGTTAATGACAGACTCCTCGCTAGTGCGGAGTTTGAAGGACCGATGCAGATGAGTTTTTTTGATTGAGCCAAATCTATAATTGTAATATTGGTTAGTCTTTGGTGAACCTTAGACTTACAAACTAAATTTATTTAGGGCGTTTCATAATTTAGCGTATTCTTTTGTATTTTGCTTTAGCATAAAAGTAAAATACAAAATAATGTTGTATCATTTATGGAGTTGAGATTTTTTTTTATAGATTTACTGACCTAATTCAAACTTTAACATTAAGAACTTGCCAAAATATTTCAAATGAGTAATATATTTCAACTCCATAAAGAAATTTTAGACGATTACAAACTGTATATTGACAGCTTTATCAATATTACAGATGAAAGAATTTTGAATACCGTAAAAAAAGAGTTCAATTCAGGTAATCTATACCCCGAACCACTGATACAATTCAATCCTTCGTTTGAATCCGGCGGAAGTGTTGAAGATCTTGTAAACAGAGGAACCCTGTCTGAAGAGTTTAATAATATCTTTTATGATGCTGAGAATAAATCATGGGCGATTTATAAGCACCAAACCGAAGCAATACTAAAAGGTAATAAAAAAAGGGGGTTTGTCGTTACTTCAGGCACCGGTTCCGGTAAAAGTTTAACATATATATCAACAATCTTCAATTATCTATTTAATAATCCCGGAACCCCCGGAATTAAAGCAATTATAGTTTATCCGCTAAATGCCCTCATCAATTCGCAGGAATCTGCCTTAAACAGTTTTGAAGAAAATTACAGAAAAAGAACTGGAAGAAGTCTGCCATTCACGTACGCTAAATATACAGGACAAGAAAAACAGGAAGATCGTGAAAAAGTTATTACATGCCCACCGGATATACTGCTCACCAACTATATGATGCTTGAATTATTGATGGTGAGAAAAGCAGATGAAAGTTTAAGAAATTCCTTCCTGGAAAATATTAAATTTCTGGTTTACGATGAGTTACACGTTTACAAAGGCAGGCAGGGAGCAGATGTTTCTCTTCTGAACAGAAGGATAAAGGCAGCTGCAAAAAATAAAAATATTATCTGTATAGGCACTTCTGCCACAATGGCAACAGGCTCAATTGATGAACAAAAAAATGCAGTAGCAAAAGTTGCTTCAGATTTTTTTGACAGCAGCTTTAGTGCCGATGATGTTATTGTTGAATCGTTGACATACTCGACTAAAGAGATCAGTCTCACAAAAGAGTTACTGATTAAAGCATTCAGTGAACCAATAGTTGATAAGAACCGTAACTCAATTTTAGAGAATCCAATTGCTATATGGCTTGAAAGGACGATTGCAATTAGGGATGAGGGGATTCATAAAAGAAGAAATAATCCACAGACATTAAAATCGATTTCAGCTCTTTTATCGGAGATAACAGGAATCGAAATTGAAAATTGTGAACAAAAAATAATTGAGATCTTAGTTTGGGCAGAATCTTTAAATATTCAAAGTGCCAAGGATAAAAAAAAGGATACGGTTCTCCCATTTAAATTACATCAGTTTATTTCTCAAACTGGGTATGCCTATGTAACACTTGAAAATGCTGATAAAAGATACATAACACTTGAGCCAAATCCTTTTGTCAAATTATCTGAAAATGAACCTGAGGTCCCTGTATTTCAAACAGTTTTCAGTAGAGTAAGCGGTGTAGAATTCATCTGTGTCAGAAAAGATTTTGCAGAATCAAAATTAGTTTTCAGGGACTTCAATGAAAACCTAAATCCCAGAAATGAGGAAGACCTGAAGACAAATGATGGTGAAAAAACAAAAAAAGTAAGAAATCGGACTTCTGATGATTACATAGATGGTTATATTCTATTTGAAAAAGACTACAATTTTGAAATAAATGAGTTTTTGGATTTACTGCCAGCTGCCTGGAAAAACAAAGCAGGTGACAAATTAAATCCATCTAAAGAATATCTCTTGCCACATGAAATATATGTAACAAAAGACGGATCTTTTTCGGAGGTATCAAATGCTGGCGAAAAGGCCTGGTTTGTACCTGCTCCATTAATCTACGATCCCACTTGCGGTCTGATTTATTTGGAAACCAAACTGAGTGAAAAAACTAAACTGATTTCATTAGGCAATGAAGGCCGTTCTACGTCTACTACTATAATCACTCTTCAAACTTTATTATCACTTTACAGACAGGGTAAAGCTCTTAAGGAACAGAAGCTGATGAGTTTTACGGATAACAGACAAGATGCTTCCTTGCAGGCAGGGCATTTCAATGATTTTATGCAGGTAGTTCTTTTGCGTTCAGCTATCGAAAAAGTACTGAGAAACAGTACAGAGCCCCTAAAAATATCTGAATTGATATTCAAGGTGCAAAGTGCACTTAACTTACCGGAAAAGGATTATGCCGAAAACCCGGCACCAAACCCGTTAAGACCTAATGAGGACAATCTTGAAGCGTTGAGAAACTATATTACTTATCGAATAATTCAAGACTTAAAAAGAGGGTGGCGATATATATTGCCAAATCTTGAGCAAACAGGGCTACTGGAAATAACCTATAAGAATATTGATCAGGATGCTGCTGATAATTCCCTTTGGGTTAAAATTGATTTATTAACAGATTGGTCAATTGAAAAGAGAAAAGAATTTTTGCTGCAGGTTCTGGATTATTTCAGAAACATGTATGCTGTTGACTATGATATGCTGCGTTATGAAAACAGGTTAAGGATAGAAAGTGAGTTAAACCAACAGCTGAATAAAGAAAAACTTTGGTCATTGGACAAAGGAGAAAAAATTGACGCGCCTAACTTTCTTTCAGTGGATGGTGCCGATAAAGCTTCAAAAGAGACCTATATTCAGAGTATTGGACAAGCTAGCAGATTGGCCCGATACATTAAGCACGTTTTCAGAAAGGAGGGTAAACCTAACCCCTCAGGAACCGAATATAAAAATTTTATGACCGAGCTACTGGATGCTTTAGTGGAGTCACACTATCTCAAGAAAGTCAATATTAAAGCTGAAAAGGGCGACAAGGATGCATATCAATTAATTCTTTCTAAAGTACTTTGGAAGAAAGGAGATTTAAAATCAGTGACTGTTGATAAAACTTCTTTAATAACACTTGATCGAGAAGTTATCCTTAAACCTCATCTTTATTTTCAGAAAATCTATCAGGAAGATTTTTCAATTCTCCCCAAGTCTTACATAGCAGCCGAACATACCGGTCAAATTAAAAATGAGGACAAAATTGATCGTGAAGAAAAGTTTAACGAAGCGGTAGAACTAAGTGCGCTCTATTGTTCTCCAACCATGGAATTGGGTATTGATATTTCTTCCTTAAACATAGTGCATATGCGGAATGTGCCGCCAAGCCCTGCCAACTATGCGCAACGTGGCGGTCGTGCCGGACGAAGTGGACAATCTGCATTGGTTTTCACTTATGCCTCCAAAGTATCCCCACATGACAAACATTATTTTGCAAATCCAGTAAAAATGGTTGCAGGTGTTGTACAGGCGCCAAGGATAGATCTTACCAATGAAGAGTTGATTCGCTCACACGTCAATGCAACTGTTTTATCATTCCTCAATGCAGAAGAATTTAAACCCTCTCTGATAGATCTGATTGATGTATCAGGCGGCACTTATAGACTCAAACGGGATGTCAAAGCCAAGTATCAGGATGTGATCGACTCTAACTTTGAAGCAATAAAAAAAGTAGTTTTATCAGTTGTTTCAGGAATTGATTTCAAAGGCATCAGATGGTATAATGAAGCCTGGCTTGACACTCAAATCAAAACCGTTCCCGATAAATTGGAAAATGCATTGCTCCGTTGGCGGAAAATGTACCTGGATACCTTGCGTCAAATGAATGAAGCTCATGAAACCCTTGTAAGTCCTATAATTAAGGATCAGGAGATCAAAAAATTAGCCCATATATCTCATAAGAGGGCGAATGACAGAAAGAGCCTTCTAGAGAATGATTCAGATAAGAATAAAAACTCCAGTCTCTCGGAGTTCTATACTTTCAGATATCTTGCTTCAGAAGGATTCCTGCCAGGTTATAATTTCACCCGTTTGCCTATCCGGGTGTTTCTTGGCGGTAAGGATAAAAACGAGACAATTTCAAGACCCCGTTTTATCGGATTAAAGGAGTTTGGCCCCAATAATCTCATTTATCATAATGGAGGCAAATACAAGGTGAATCGGATTACTCCAAATGATGTGGAACTTGATCTGGCAGAAATCAAAATATCCAAAGAAACAGGCTATGCTTTTTTGGGTAAGGATGAGGTAAAAGGTAAAAATCAGGATCCGATTACAGGAACACAATTTACCGCAAGTAATATTGAGTTACATCAAAATCTATTGGAACTGGAAGAGGCGCAATCCGAAAACTCTGAGCGAATTTCCTGCATGGAGGAGGTGCGAACTTCCGAAGGTTATGTTACAGAACTCTATTTGAATGCCGCAGATAATTTAACCGATGCAACAAAAATCAAACTGACTGTTGAAGGGGATGAATTGATGAAATTGTTCTATTCACCGGCCGCGAAACTTATTTTGCTAAACAAGAAATGGCGAAGAGGGAAAGAT
>JBIPOO010000225.1:0-6499 GCA_044379045.1 Saprospira sp. | reverse complement strand
GCACTACCAGTGAAAAAAGTTTCAGTTCATCCGAGGTTGATGAAATGCGCAAAAAGCCATTTTTTAAAATGGTAGAGCCTTTCGAATCGAATCGATTTGAAGTTTGGGCAGATATGAAACAGCTTGGGTTTTCTACCATTCTTTTTTTTCAGTCAATTCCCAATGCCTTTATCGATGCTGATACGTCAGATTTTAAATGGAAAGAAGGCGATAATCTGATTCCTGTTGTGATGTCGAACGATTACCTTACGCTCTATAATTTTGGTTTTGGTGCAGGCCAGGGTTTGCCAAAAATCAGTGCCGATTTTGTCAGTTCCTTTACCTTCGACATTCAGATTTCAGGAAATAACAAAAGGAAAAAATACAAAATGTATATCTGCGGATTCACAAAGAATATTAATTCTATTTTAGTGCCGCAAAGTTTTATGCAATATGCCAACAAGGAATTTGGATTTCAGGAAAAGAAAGATCCGAATCAGATAGCTGCATCGACCGACAATCCCTACAATACAAATTTGGAAAAATACCTGAAAGAAAAAGACCTTGAATTGAGCAGAGGTGGTCTTATCGGGGGAGAATTAAAAACAGCCCTCAATTTATTGGTCTTATTGGTGCTTGTCATTGGAGCAATTATTATTGGCCTTTCACTCTTGGTTTTTGTGCTGAATTTTCAATTGCTGATTGCACAATCGAGCTCAAGTATCAAATTATTACTGGAACTGGGGTATAAACATCAAAGCGTAACTAAAACACTATACAGCCGTTTAATTTCAATTTTCATTTTGATAGTGGCAGCTGTTTTTTCTATCCTTTTCCCCATAAAATACCTTATTACATCAGCTCTTGTTACCCAGGGTTACGAAAGCCTGAGTCCGATTGTGTCAATTCCTGTTATATTAACCGGAGTAGTTTTTAGTTTGATATTTATTTTCATTAATCACAATGTCATTAGTCGAAATGTAAAAAAATTAGCTTAAAATATCTGTTAATCAAACTTAATCATAACCAAACCATGCTATCCGATATAGAAATTGCACAACAGGCAAATATGCAGCCTATTGTTAAAATTGCCGAAAAAATTGGCGTTAATACAAATGCTGTAGAAAATTACGGACATTACAAAGCCAAAATTGCTTACGATGAACTGAAGGCTGTTCAGCAAAAACCAAAAGGCAAGTTGATTTTGGTTACAGCCATCAATCCTACAGCTGCAGGAGAAGGAAAAACAACCACCTCTGTAGGCTTGAACGACGGATTGAACTATATCGGTAAAAAGGCCATAGTTGCCTTACGTGAGCCATCTCTCGGACCCTGTTTTGGTGTGAAAGGTGGCGCAGCAGGCGGCGGATATGTGCAGGTAGTGCCAATGGAGGACATAAACTTACATTTCACGGGTGATTTTCATGCTATCACATCAGCTACAAATTTGTTGGCTGCAATGATTGATAATCATATTTATCAGGGAAATGAGCTGAATATCGATGTCAGACGCATCAGCTGGAGAAGGGTAGTGGACATGAACGACCGCAGCTTGCGCGATATTGTTATCGGCCTTGGCGGTACCGGAAACGGTATGCCCCGCGAAGATGGATTCGATATCACAGTTGCAGGTGAGGTCATGGCAATTCTTTGTCTTGCTACCGATTTGACCGACCTAAAAGAACGTCTTGGTAATATCATCATTGGCCAATCAACAGATAAAAAAGACATCCGTGCCAAAGAACTCAAGGCAAACGGAGCTATGGCTGCACTTTTGAAAGATGCACTCAAACCAAATCTTGTACAGACGCTGGAAAATAATCCGGCGCTCATACACGGTGGACCCTTTGCCAATATCGCTCATGGCTGCAACAGTATTTTAGCTACCCGCACTGCACTGCACCTTGCCGATTATGTCGTTACAGAAGCAGGTTTTGGAGCCGATCTTGGTGCCGAGAAATTTTTGGATATCAAATGTCGTAAAGCTGACCTTGTTCCATCGGCAGTTGTTTTAGTTGCCACTATTCGTGCGCTTAAAATGCATGGCGGTATGGCAAAAGATGATTTGAAAACAGCCAATGCTGATGCAGTTAAAAAAGGTGCATCCAATCTGGAGAGACATATCGAAAACCTAAGAAAATTTGGTCTGCCTGTTGTAGTAGCCATCAATCAGTTTGCTAGTGACAGTGCCGATGAGATTGCTGCAGTCAGAGAAATCGCTGCCGGAAAAGGAGTAGATGCAGTCCTTTGCGAGGGCTTTGCCAAAGGCGGTGCCGGTATGGCTGCTCTGGCCGAAAAAGTTGTTGAATTGTGCGAGCTGCCTTCAACTTTCAAATATCTTTACACAGATGAAATGCCGCTGAAAGATAAAATTGAAACCATCGCCAAAGAAATCTATCGTGCAGATTCAATCGAGTGGGAGAGCGGTACCCTGTCGAAACTAAAAAAGTATACAGAACTTGGCTATGGACATTTGCCGGTTTGTATGGCCAAAACTCAGTATTCGTTTTCGCACGATCCTAAATTGTTGGGAGCGCCAACAGGATTTGAATATCCAATCAGAGATGTTAGGCTCTATGCCGGTGCGGGATTTGTTGTTGCATATGCTGGTGAAATAATGACCATGCCGGGCCTTCCGAAGGAACCTGCAGCCAATATTATTGATGTGGATGCTGACGGACAAATTTCAGGCTTGTTTTAAAAATATAAAATTTTTATACAACTTGAGTGAAATTTGGCACTAAAATTTTGATAATTTAAAATGTGTGCTTATTTTTGCCCCGCACTAAAAGCAATGGCGAGGTAGCTCAGCTGGTTAGAGCGCAGCACTCATAATGCTGAGGTCGAGAGTTCGAGTCTCTCTCTCGCTACAAAAAAACCCTTCAGTTAATACTGTTGGGTTTTTTGCTTTATACACTCCGGCAAATATGTTCCCTTTTTGAAGCGGCACAAAAGCCTTATTCGGATAAATTGTAAGATCCACAATCCGAAGCCTCCTTTTTTCGCTGATAACATATTTCCTTTTCCAAAAAATCTTCACAGTCAGTAAAATAGCCGATAGGCTCAATGCAACGGCACCAACAATAAAGGTAGCAGGTACAACCATCGGACTGCCTACAATAAGGCCATAAATTGCATAAACTGTCCATGGAATGCCAAAGCCTCCAAAGAGGGAGCCTAACCAAAGACTGGTCTTTCTTACACCTTTTTTGATGTGTACAATTTTTGTGATCCTGGAAAGTGGTATGCTCAACTCATCGAAAATAATTTCTTGTTTATCGAAGTTAAAATCATTGATGGTGAATTTGAACCATTCTCTCTTGCCATCGACCTGGAATTCCAATTCATCGCCGATAGAGAAACTGATTCTACCGCCAAATTTATTAATGTCCATTTGTAAAAACTTCTGACAGTAGGCAAATGATGTTTGCAGAAAGCATAAAAGCAATAAATAATGTTTTAAAAAAAGCATTCTTTCGTTATTAGCATTGATCTTTGTAGAGATCCATATATTCAAAAATATTTTTGATAGCCTCGGGGGCAAGGTCAACATTCAGTTTTTTGTTATTTCTGACCTTATTCGTGCTTTTCCATACCATACACCAATTGCCATTAAAATAGTACTGAGCCTCAATAAGCCCACAAATAATGTTGATTGTATAACTTGCTTTTTTGTCCTTTTTAACAGCTATTTGGGCGTAGGCCATGGCTTCCTCCACATCATTATAATTGTCAAGTGCTTTTAGATAAGCATAACAGATTAGCTGTTCTGCAGTGCCTTTCTTTTTGAAATCTTCAAAACTTTTAAATTTATTGTTTTTTTTAAGGTACTGCCAAAAAACTTCAGCTTCATTTTTGCCATTGATATTCCAACCCAATTTGTTAATTACAGCAATTTTAAGGTAAATCGGATTTGATTTTCCATTGAGAAATAGCATTAGTTCATCGTTCAGAACTCCATTGGCAAGCGCTGCACTCATAACAATTTTTTCATTGTTGTATGCCGAAGCTATATCTGTGGAGCTAAGAGGGGAGTCTGCTTTAGTAATTGTGTGGAACCCCAAAATGCAAATAATAATAAGAAAGATGCTGTTTTTCATAATTTCATAATTTAGCTTTACTTTGTTTGCACTTAAAATAATGATAGGTCTCTAAGTGTAAGTTTGACAAAATTAGAAAATTTTTACTTAACTGGTTACTAAAACTGTTTACTAAAAAGCTAACTTTGGCAACCGACACATTAATTTACTGCATTTTATAAACTCGATATGTATATGTTTGTTAAAAAAAATCTCGACGCTACTGAATTTGAAGCCGCAGATAAAACAATTTTAAGGGAATTGGTGCATCCTGTAAATGATAATTTAACGATTGGATATAGTGTAGCAAGAGCTCGGCTACCCATAGCTAAGGCTTCGCTACCACACCGATTGGCATCAAGCGAACTTTATTATATTTTAAATGGAAAGGGTAAATTACACATCGATGATACTTATGTAGCATTGGAAAAAGGAGATTCGGCACTTGTTCCTGCAAATGCCTTGCAATATATCGAGAATGTTTCTGACGATGAACTGCTTTTTCTTTGTATAGTTGAACCTTATTGGAGGCCTGAGACTGAATTATTAGACTGATTTATGGTCAGATTTATTTTTCTAGTTATTTGTTGTTATCCTTTTGCCTTTATCTTTTCTCAGCAGAAAGCGCTTGAAAAAGACTTGGAAAACTGCAAGGATGATGTCTGTAGGGCGGCGATATATCAGCGTCTGGCAAAATCATATATCCCACTTAAGGATTATGATAAAAGCTGCTTCTATTTTGAAAAAGAACTTGCACTGCGTCAAAATATGGCCGATACAGGGCAGCTGGCAATTGAAAAATCCAAAAACTATTTTAACCTTGTTTCGCTGCTCAAACAGACTGGAAATTACGACAGAGCTGAAAAAATCGCATTGGCGTCTATAACATTCAATCGAAATTTTTTTGGTGAAGAAGCTAATGAGACGGCCGATGCTTATAAGCAGTATGGTCAAATATGTATATTGATGAAAATGTCTGTGCCTATGAATTGGGCATTGGAAAAGGCTTTAAAAATTAGAAAAAATGAAAAAAATCCCGATGCTTCCAAAATCATTGAACTACTGATTTTGCAATCGGATGGATTGGATGAAACTGGTGATCCCGAAACAGCAGAAACGATCATTTATGATGCTTTGGCTATCTACAAAAAGTATAAATTAAATGACGAAATGATTTTTGCACGAATACAATTAAGTCTGGGGCATTTTGCAGGATTAAACGGCAGGTTAGCAGACGCAATTGTCTATACAAAAAAGTCATTGGAGATAAGGCTTAAAGCAGGGATAAATCAGGTGCAGGTGGCCAATTGCTATGGTAATCTTGGCGTTTATTATCTCAAGTTGAAACAAAACAGGACCGCTGTCAATCATTTTGAAGAATGTATGAAAATATTGATCGGTCTCCTGGGTGAAAATCACCCTTCAGTAATTGAATCTAAATCAAATCTGGCAGCTGCGTACATCGAAACAGGAGATTTCGATAAGGCAAAAAAAATATTGTCCGGAAACCTTATTGTTAAAAGGAAAGAGAGTTATTTTTTAACGCTCTGGCAAATGGCCGATATTGAGAAGAAACTAAAAAATAGTTCCGGAGCTATATATTACTATAAGGCAGTTGAAAATGAACTTTTAAAAATTTACGGTACAAATCATCCCAAGCTTGCTGAATTGGACCTCGATTTCGGAATTTTTTACAAAAGTATAGGCGAAATAGAAAAGGCTAAAGAGAAGTTGGAAAGCAGTCTTAAATCGAATCGAATATATAATAGAGTTTCTGACCCATTGTTATATCTTGGCGCAGTAACCCAATTGTTATACCTTAAAAATTCTGTAGAAAACAGTTTCATAGTACAATGCAATTTTCAAATTGAAAAAATATGGAATAATTGTCGGCGCGATGCTGATTATCGAGTTGCAATGGAAAAAATAAGAAATTTTTACGAGGCCTTGCTTCTGAATATTTACAACAATAGTTCTTCAGAAAAATTACCCGAAAATCTGCTTTTGAATTGTTTTGAATCGATAAAATCCTTGCAGCTTTTATCCTCCTTGAGTGAAACCGAAAAGCTGAGAAAAGCCAAGGTTCCAGACGCCTTAATAAACGAGTTTAAGAATTTAAAAAATGAGACAATTTATTTTGAGCAGCAATGGCTGGATGCAGAATTTATTTCCGATAAACCTCAAAGCATAAAATATAGAAAGCTTTTTGAAGAAAAGGAAGCACAGTATCTGAAACTTAAATCGACAATTGAAAGCCGTTATAATGTTTGGGTCAATAAGGCAGTTGACGATAGATTTTCGGATCAGTTAAGAACTAAAATTTCTGAAAAAGAACTCTTTTTGCATTATTTTGTAGGTGAGCAGCATAGTTTTTTACTGGCATTTAATTCAAAAAAAATGTCTTTAAAGAAAATAGATAATGATTTAGTTGAGAAAGTGCA
>JBIPOO010000224.1:0-6513 GCA_044379045.1 Saprospira sp. | reverse complement strand
TATAAAAAAAGTATTTGATCCAAACGCAATCCTGAATCCAGGAAAAATTATTGATTTATAAATAAATGAGATACTTCTTCAAAATATTGCTATTGATAATACTTACAGCATATACTGCAAATGCTACGCATATTGTAGGTGGTGTTTTAAGTTACGAATGCCTAGGATTCAATGCAATCAATAATACCATAACACTGCGCATAACATTGAGGGTTTATCGCGATGCCATCAATGGCCAGGCTCCTTTCGATAATCCAGCAATTGTTGGGGTTTATGCAGGAGCTTCAACTACAGTATTTCAGACATTGCAGCTCAATAATCCGGTCATTACAAATGCCCCAATAGACCTCAGCAATCCATGTTTAACTGTGACACCAGGAACCGTTGCCGTTGAAGAAGCAGTTTACACCACAGTTGTAACACTTCCTTTCGATGCTGCAGGATATACTTTTGCTTATCAGCGCTGCTGCCGCAACCAAACCATCAATAACCTCATCAATCCAGGTGCAGTTGGAGCTACTTATTCAATAACTTTAACAGGTACTGCACAGCAGGCTTGTAACAGTAGCCCGGTTTTTATAAACTATCCGCCAATTGTAATTTGCCGCAATCAGCCAATAAATTTCAACCATGCAGCAACCGATGCTAATGGGAATACATTGGTTTACTCACTTTGTGACCCTGTAAATGGTGGTTCTCAGGCAGTACCAGCGCCAAATCCGCCCTCTGCCCCACCCTACACGCCAATTCCTTTTTCACCCGGATTCAGCTCAGCTTTTCCTATGCCGGCAAATCCTGCCGTCAGTATAAATTCAAGTACAGGATTATTGACAGGAACACCAACTCAAACAGGCCAGTACGTTGTAGGTGTTTGTGTTCGTGAATTTAATTCAAATGGAGTTTTACTGAGTACCACCATGCGTGATTTTCAGTTTAATGTTGTGAACTGTTTTTCTACATTGGAGGCAGCAATTCAATCCGATTCAATCGATGCCAGCGGCCAGGCTTATATTGTCAATACCTGTAACAATAATGTCATCACCTTTATTAACCAGAGTACTGCACAGCCACAGTCGCTAATTACAGCTTATGAATGGACTTTCGATTTAAATAATGGCAATTTTGCCACATCGAATAACACTAATCCGACAATTACATTTCCGGGTCCGGGTACTTATAATGGTTTTCTGGTTGTAAATCCGGGTCAGGTAGGCTGTACCGACACCGCAGAGATAACCCTGAATGTTTATCCACCTGCTGTTCCTCGATTTTCAGTTACAATCGATTCCTGTAACCCTGCGCTGCCGCCTATACAGTTTAGTGATTTAACAATAACAGACCCATCCGCACCAATTGTAGAATGGCTATGGGATTTTGGAGATGGCAGTTTTTCAAACCTTCAGAATCCTACACATTCATTCCCTAATGCGGGTTCATACACTGTAAGTTTAACCATGACCGATACAAACGACTGTGTGCATAGCTTTATCTTACCCGTCGATTGGTTCCCGCCAGCAAGGCCGATTTTCTCAGTTAATGATCCTGATGGCTGCGAGCCACACACAGCCACTTTTACGCATAGCTCATTTCCATTCTTACCGCTGTATTCAACACTTTGGTCTTTTGGTGATGGAAACATATCTGTTCAAAGTCCAACAGTAACGCATACCTATCCCAATCCGGGAAATTATACGGTCAGTCTGCAGCATGTATCTCCTTGGGGTTGCATCTCCAGATTGGACAGTATAAACCTAATTAGAGTTTTTGAAGGACCCACAGCTGATTTTACTTACACTTATGACAGTTGCGTGTATGAAGCAGTCGATTTTATTGATACCTCCACGCCTAATACCCTTGGCACCGCTATTGTAAGCTGGTTTTGGGATTTTGAGGACGGAACTACATCTACATTACAAAATCCATCACATTTGTATCAGTTTGCTGGCACCTATCCTGTAAATCTAACCGTTACTGATGCAAACGGTTGTACCAATACCGTTGCCGACAGCATCTATTGGTACCCCAAACCGGTTATAGATGTAAGTATTACTGCTCCGCAAGGCTGCTCTCCTTTTACTGTATTTTTTGATAACCAATCCTACCCTATCAACGGCTATAGTACAGTCTGGAATTTTGGGGATGGGAATGGCTCCTTACAGGCAAGTCCAACACATAGCTATACCAGCCCAGGCATTTATTTTGTATCCCTGGTAATTACGTCACCTTTAGGTTGTACTGATACCTTCCGGGACACGATTGAAGTATTTCAGCTTCCGAATGCTAATTTCAGTTTCAGTTTCGACCCCTGCGTAATCGGGCCTGTAAGTTTTAATGAGACTTCAACGCCAAATGGAGCTGGAATTCCGCTTACTAACTGGCAATGGAATTTTGGCGATGGAACAGTTTTAAATGCACAGGATACTTCACATTTGTATACAAACTCCGGAAATTTTAATGTGTCCCTGGTAGTTACAGATGCCAATGGCTGTACCGACACGCTCACTCAAAATGTAGCCTGGTTTCCTGCTCCAATAGTTGCAGTGGACGTAAGCGATAGTGTAGGTTGTCAACCGTTGACAGTTAATTTTACTAATAATTCCTATCCGCTCAATGGCTATACAACTACCTGGAATTTTGGCGATGGCGGCAGTTCCACGGCAGCAAGTCCTACTTATACTTACCAACAATTTGGTACATTCCGAGTACATCTTTTCATTCTATCACCAACTGGTTGTAGAGGAGATTTTTTCGATACTATTATAGTACATCAAAATCCAACTGCAAATTTCGATTTCAGTTACGATTCCTGCAGTTTCAGTGGGGTATTTATCAATGACCGTTCGCTTGAAAATCTAGCAGGAGATTCCATTACGCAATGGAATTGGGATTTCGACATCGGGACAGCTAGTCTTGGCTACTCAATAACAGATTCTCTCATAGCCTATACACCGAGACAAAATTACACTGTGAATTTGGATATTGTTGATATTAACGGTTGTCGCGATACCATCAGTAGGAATATTCCCTATTTCCCAGCTCCTGTTTTTCCGGTTCAATCGCACAATGAAGAAGCCTGTATTCCCGTAAGTATCAATTTCAACAATAATCAACTGAATAATTTTCCCGGTTATAATTTCTTCTGGAATTTTGGCAACGGTCAGACCTCCACAGTTTTTGATACAAGTTATATTTACAATACAGAAGGCATTTACTATCCTACTTTAACTGTTGTTACGGCATCCGGTTGTACCGAAACTTTTAGAGATACTATTATTGCCAATGGTATTCCAAGAGCAGTCTTTGATGCGACTTTTGACCCCTGTACACTTGATCCTGTACGTTTCAGAAATCTGTCAATTCCATCAGCACAAGGAATATTGAACGGGTCTTTATGGACCTTTGGCGACGGCGACAGCAGCACTGCTCCCCTTGCCTTTCACAGCTACAATTGGCCCGATACCGGAAATTATACCATAACGCTTTCCATTGTTGATGACAATGGTTGTTCGGATGATTCTACTGCCAACCTATACTGGCGCCCGCAGCCTGTTTTTTCTATCGGTTTGGTGAATAGCAGAGGCTGTGTGCCGCATATTGTGCCAGCTGCCGATCCGAATCCTTATCCCGGCAATGGTTATACAACGAACTGGGCATTTGGTGATGGTAGAACTAGTACAGAGGCTGCTCCTCAAGTAGTTTATGAAAATCCTGGAGTTTATAATCTGCAAGTAATTGTACGCTCGCCAATAGGCTGTATCGACACTTTCAGAAGTACGCATACCGCTCTGGAAGTTCCTGTTGCGGGTTTCTCATTCAGTCCGAATGGTGCCGATTTAAACATTTATAATTCCACAGTCCAGTTCAGCGATTCCTCTCAAAGGGCAGGTCTATGGATCTGGAATTTTGGTGATGGAAATAGCACTACACAAAGAAACCCAAGACATGTATTTAGAGACACAGGCCGAGTTACTGTCACACAGGTAGTTTTTCACCAAAATGGCTGTACCGATACTGCTCAGGCTGTGCTCGATATCATACCAAAATTCAGTTATTTTCTACCCAATGCTTTCACACCAAACAATGATGGCAAAAATGACGACTACATGGGTGCCGGTTATTTTCAATACATTCAGGATTTTAACATGAGTATTTACAACCGTTGGGGTGAAAGGATTTATGAAAATAATAGTCCATACGAAGCATGGAATGGTCGCAAATTCAATAGCGGTGAGTATTGTCAGGCAGGTGTTTATGTAGTTGTTGTGCGATTTAAGGGACCAAGGGGTGAAATTGAGGAAATAAAAGGTTTTGCAACGATTGTATACTGACAATTTAACTCAAAGCTTATGAAAACTTTAATCGTAGGTGGTGATTTTGGAAAAAGCCCCAAAAGTTCATCTGTTATTACTAAATTGGCCATATATTTTAATCATGCAACAGTATTGAATGGAGGAACTTTAGAAGAAATTGCCGCCGCCTCAAATAATTGCACAGAATTTGATGTAGTCCTCTGGATGCCTAATATCTCAAATGAAATTGAGAAAATATATCCCCAAAAAGGGAGAGGTGCCCTACTTTTTTGTTCTAAGGTTCTGAGAGAAAACCGAAGCGAAGCTGATGCCATTGCCCGGATTTTCCGCATGAACGGAAATGCAGTTTTAGCAATTTCGAAAGAAGGTAATCTTTTCTCTTTTAAGCTTATAGATGCACTAGGCAATTGCTGGATTAAAACAAGTGAACTAAACTTGCTTGCAGAAAAAATGCTTGAATTAACTGCATGGACAAATTCATCGATCAGAACGGCTACAAAAGCTGCCGAATTTGAGTTTCCGGAATACCCTGATGAATTGGAAAAACTTGTGGAACTTAATAAAATTGTGGCCGATAATTTCGAAGCTATTGGCAGCCGATATTTTGGTAATGTTTCAACTCGTTGTATGAAAATGTTTCCTTCCGTCCGGCTTGATTCACTCTATATGCTGGTATCGAGAAGAAACAGCGATAAGAAAAGACTCAGCAGCGACGATTTTGTCAAAGTTAGATATCAAAGCAACATTGAATATCTCGGCTTGGAAAAACCTAGTGTTGATACTGCAATTCAGGTAAACATTTATAAAAACTTTCCCAATATTAATTTTATCATTCACGGGCATGGTTATATCGATGGAATGCCCTTTACAAAACGATACTATCCCTGCGGCGATCTGCGCGAATTTGAAGAAATCCGCCCACTCTTAGAAGATAATGGTATCCTCAATCTTATCAACCATGGTTTTATTATTTTTGCCAATAATATTGCAAAAATGGAATTATTGGTAAATAATTTAAGATTTAGTGAAAGGGCTATCGGCAACGAAATTCCACTGCTCTGACCCTATAATTTTTCCAAAAAAGCTGCATTGCTGAAAAAAGTGGGGAAAGTATAATATATTTACGGCGATTTAATACTGATATTATCCTCTTTGTCGGTATTTTACAAAAAAATATATTAAAATGAATGTCCCTGTTCTGTTCCTGATTTTTAAACGGCCCGATACTACACAAAGGGTTTTTGAGGCTATTAAAAAAGCGCAGCCCAGACAGTTGTTTATTTCGGCCGATGGAGGCAGGAATGAAGCAGAAATCGAAGCCTGTAATGCACTAAGAAAGCATATCGTATCTCAAATCGACTGGGAATGTGAACTAAAAACACTTTTCCGCGAAAAAAATATGGGCTGCAAAATGGCAGTTTCATCGGGTATCAGCTGGTTTTTCGAACAGGTAGAACGTGGTATAATTCTCGAAGATGATTGTCTGCCGAATGAGAGCTTTTTCAACTTCTGTGAAATCCTGCTCGAAAAGTATAAAGATGATCAAAGCATCTGGCATATTGGTGCAAATAACTTTCAGGATGGTATTAAAAGAGGCGATGCCGATTATTTTTTCTCCATGTACAGTCATATCTGGGGCTGGGCGAGTTGGCGCGACCGTTGGCAAAAATATCAGGTAGATGTAAATCATTATAACCTCGACAATGCTTTGCCATTTTACACCAAAAACAAAATGCAGTTCAGGTATTTCAAACACCGTCAAAAACAAGTGGCATCGGGCAAAATGAATACCTGGGACTATCAGTGGCTTTATTGTATGTGGCAAAACAAAGGCCTTGCTGCCCTACCTAATGTCAATCTTGTAGAAAATATCGGTTTCGATAGCGATGCCACGCATACCAAAGCCGACAGTTTTTTATCGAGATATAAAATTTCTGAACTCAAGCTCTCAAAATTTCCGAACGAAGTAATTCAAAACCGGGAAGCAGATGAATATGCATTCAAAAATGTTTTTCTCAAATCATCGGGCCTGCTTACCCGTTTGAGGTATATTTTTGGTTTTTAATGTTTTAAAATTTTTATAAAGAATAAATTACAATGAGCGATACTGTCAAAAGTCCAATCACAGGTTCTGCCAATGTTAAAAAAATAGACGAACTGAACGAAGATTTTTTTGTAAAAAATTATCAGCAGAAATACGGTC
>JBIPOO010000043.1:0-21226 GCA_044379045.1 Saprospira sp. | reverse complement strand
AAGCAGAGCGGCGATGTCTATTCCGTCTGGATTGTGAATAGAACCTTCATATTCAGCAACGCCAATTACTTTGATACCACCTTCGGCTATTGAGATAAGGCCAGTATGAGAACCCACATTACCCATGCCCTGAATCACCATAGTTTTACCTTGGGTGCCAGTTGTGAGGCCTAATTTTTTCATATCGTCTTCATAAGACAAGGCTTCTCTGATACCGTAGAAAACGCCACGACCTGTTGCTTCGGCACGGCCAACGATACCATTCTGTTCTACAGGTTTACCCGTAACACAACCAGCACCGTCCATTTCTCCATGTTTCAGGGTCATGTAAGTGTCCATAATCCAGGCCATTTCGCGAGGACCTGTTCCATAGTCGGGTGCAGGTACATCCAAGCCGGGGCCGATAAAGTTTTTACGTACAAGTTCAGCAGTGTAGCGACGAGTAATTCTTTCCAACTGCTCAACAGAGTACTTTTTCGGATCGATTTTAACGCCACCTTTTGCTCCGCCGTATGGCACACCAATTACAGCGCATTTATAGGTCATAAGTGCTGCAAGGGCCATAACCTCATCCTGATTAACATCCATACTGAAACGGATGCCACCTTTGGTAGGCATGCGGTGATTGCTGTGCTGAACGCGGTAAGCCTCAATTACTTCCACATCTCCACCATCGTTGAGACGTACCGGGAACTTCATTGCAAAGATGGAGTTACAGGCTTTGATTTGCTCCAGAAGACCTTCAGTCAGCCCACTGTATGGAGCTGCTTTGTCAAAGTTTTTGACAACACCTTCGAAGAAGCTATAATGTTTGTCCGCCATAGAATTAAATTAAATTAGTCAATAAAGAATATTTAAAAGTTGTTTGGATGCACATTAATTCAGATGTCGCCATCTTCTTTCTCAATCTTTGTAAGTCTTCTTTCAATAGAAAACATCATGATCAGTATTCCAATAAAAACGACCACAAGTACCGCTACTACCACATATATTTTTCCGGTACTGTCAAAAAAATCGCTTTTAGTCGATGCCGATTGTGCCTTGAGCAAATTCCCGAAAGCGGTAAAAATGGCAATTATTAGGAGATTGATTATAAATTTCATAGCTTATTTTGTGGCAAAATTGAGATTTTTAAAAGTAAATAACAAATTAATCCAATTTATATTTTTTAAACCCAACTCAATTTAGTTTTTAAAACTAGAATAACTGAATTTTTACTATTGATTTTTAATTTTTTATAAGGTTTCCATTTTTCTAATCCAAATATTTTCGACCCTGATTGCAAGGTTAGCCATCCATATTCCAAATAGTATCCAGCCTATGACAGCAGGATAAAAAACCAATCGCAAACTGCTGTCGAGGTCATAGCTGCTGAATGCAGGATTACCCTCGGCTCCAGGGTGCAGGCTATCGACCATGCGGGGAATAATGTATAACAAAGGAATCAGCGTGGCAAAAGCAAAGATATTGTATACTGCAGAAATTCTTGCTCTTTTATCTGCATCTTCGAATGAACTGCGCAGTACAAAATAAGCCAGATAAATTAATAATGCCACCGCTGAGGTGTTTTGTTTGACATCCCAACTCCAATAAGCACCCCAGGTATGTTTTGCCCATAATGCGCCAGTTACTACACCCAGTATACCATACAACACTCCAATTGTTGCAAAGGATTTTGCTTTGGTGTCATTTTTTAATGAGTCGGCTTTTCCAAGTTGTTTGATCGAGAAAATTACCGACAATAATAGCAGAAACATCATCCCAAACCACATGGGAACATGAAAAAACAGATTCCTGATGCTTTCTTCAAGTATATTCAAAAATGGAAAACTAACTTTGTCGCTAAGCGGAATAAACGATGCCGAACATGTTTTATTTGTATTGGCTGATTCGCTACTGTCTTTACTTAGGTAAACAGAGCTGAATACATAACCATTTTCTTTACTGCCGATTTCAACAAATGGAAATGGACTTTCTATCTGTTTTAGATCGAGTCCTGCCAGATTGAATTCAAGATCCAGTTCTTTTTCGCTGTTGATTTTGATATTGTCTGCACAAATTGCCCTTGATGAATCAATTCTGAGCCTGGCAATTATTTTATCAGAATTTTCTTTTTTGAACCTTGCGTTGTAGAATTGAAGTTTAAGGTGCTGGGAAGCAGCTGTTTTTAGGGTCATAGCCGACTTGTCGGATACAATTCCACTTCGAAGCGGTATAAGCATACCGGCAATTAAGGAATACAGAATAAGTATTGCAGCAAGTGCTTTCCACCAATGTTTCATATACAGCAAATTTTATTCAGGGTTCTGATTGGTTGTTTTGAAAAAGCTAAACTGCGACTGTCCGTATTTCCTAAAAAATGCAAAGTTAGAATGTTTTTCGAAATTATGTCTTTCATCGTGCTCAATGATTAAAAGCCCATCTTTTTTTAGCAGATTTTTTTCAAAAACAATGTCGGGTATCTGCATCATTCCATGATCCGCATAGGGAGGATCGGCAAAAATAATATCGAAAGTAACAGCAGTGCTCTGCAGAAATTGAAAAACATCTGATTTGACAAGCTCAGCATGTTCAGCAATATCAAATGTCTGTAGATTTTTTTTAATGAAATTAGTGCAGCCCCCAAATTTTTCAACAAATACAACCTTTTCGGCCCCTCTTGATATAAATTCATAGCCAACACTACCCGAGCCTGCAAATAAGTCTAAAACCTCAATGTTTTCCAACTCAATACTATGCTGTAAAATATTGAAAAGCCCCTCTCTGGCTATGTCGGTAGTTGGTCTTGTTTTCCAACCCTCAGAGGGCATTTCAAATCTTCGGCCCTTTAATTTTCCGCTGATAATCCTCATAAGTTTGCCGATAAAATGTCAAAAAACAAATGTTCGGGCAAATCTTCAGCATTTTCCAACTTCAATTCAGTAGGTATTTTAACAAATTCAATATCTGCAATATAATTATACAATAAAGTGAAAATAGTTGAATCTTTACTCAGTGCTCCCGACAGGAATAGTGAATCTTTTTCAGCACTAAGATTATTTTGTTTGTAAAACTGCAAAACATAGTAAAGTGCATCTTCGGCTGTTCGAAAGTAGCTTGATTTATAGATGTCGACAGCTCCATATGCCAGGGCCCATAAATGTATTTTACCAGATTGCCAATAACTAAAAACTGCCGATTTTTTGGGATATTTATCTTTGAATACCTGAAGCATCGTTTCGAAACCATCCTTGATTTGAACTGAATCATAGTAACGTTTGAAATATTGTTGAATAAGATCAGCCTGAACTTTATAGTCAATTTTTTCATCAGCTTTTAAAACAGATAAAGTAATTGATTCGGCATTGGTTATGCTGATATTTTCGGCTTCGAGATTTACTAGGATTGTTTTTAATAAATCAGGCTCATTTTGCCATTCAAAAATTGTAAGGCGAATTATTTTATGCTTGTGATTAACTAAACAAGTAAACCTATCCGGTCCAATAAGGAGGGATAGGTTCATTTTTTGTATGGGTTCTGTAATATCAGATCCTTTTATATCTACAATTTTTATTACCAATTACCTGCAGTTGTAATCTTTGTTAAATCGCCTACTTTTACAAGTTTGGAGGTGTCAAATTCAGGATTGTACATGCTGTATTCTTTTGGATCGTACTCCGGCATGTAAATTCTCACTTTTGTAGAAACCTCGAAAGTTGGTGTTGCAAAATTTGCAGCTATACGGCTACCTTCAAGATTAACTTTGCCGCTTTGTATTTCAAATTTCTGCTTGGAAATACTTTTCGATTTGTACTCAGAGAAGGGTACCGTACTCATTTCGTTAATGTACTCTTTTAGTTTATTCTCTACAAAGGCATTGTCAGCTTTGTTTTTGCTGTAGTCTTCAGCTTTAACATAACCAATTCTTGCCATATAGCTGAACATAGAATCTTTTGCAGCAAAGCGAATGCGAAGCGTGTCAGCTTTCTTGAGCGTATCGTAAGGATCGCCTTCTATTTTAAGAATTGAGAAGCTATCTTTCAGAAAAGTGTTGAGCATATCATCGAAGTTCCCAGCATAGGCTGAATCTTCATGTAAAACCTTATACATTTTCTGTAATTCAACAATATCTTCCAATTGTTTGTGTACGGCAATTTTTCTTTTATCCCAGGTAGTTTTGAAATCGACCGGACGACGGATACTTTCCGATATATAATAAGTCAGAATTACAATTGCTACGGCGAAAATTCCAAAGAATACGTATTTCATCTTTAAAAAAATTTACAAGGTTTATTTATTAAGCTGCAATATTAAGTAATTTTTGAAAAAAGAAATCAAACAATGGATATTTTATCTGACTGTTTTGATAAAAATTTATAAAGATTTCAACTAAGCGTTTTTTGTGGAAACACAGAAGACACTGCAAAATTCATGGCATCGTTAAAAGCATCAGTATTCAAATGAAGATTTTCTGATCCATTATCGAAATAATAAATCAGATTTTCAGTAGGCATATTGCCTGTAAGATCATCTTTTGCCATGGGGCAACCTCCATAACCTTTTATTGCTCCATCGAATCTTTTACAACCATTTTTGTAAGCTGCATCAATTTTTTCATACCAAGTATCAGCAGTTGTATGAAAATGCGCACCGAATTCGACATCGGGGTATGGTGGGATAAGGTTTCTGAAGAGATATTCAATTGTTTTGCTGTCGGCCACCCCAATTGTATCAGAGAGAGACAAAATTCTTATATCAAGGTTAGCCAGTGTATTGACCCATTTTTGTACAACATCCACATTCCACAAATCTCCGTAAGGATTACCAAAACCCATCGAAATATAAGCCACCATTTTTTTACCCGTTTTTACACAAATATTCTGAATCGCCTCAACCCTCGCCAAGGATTCGGCTATGCCTGCATTGGTATTTCTTAGCTGAAAAGTTTCAGAGATGGAAAAGGGGTAACCCAAGTAGCTTATTTCTTCAAAGTTACAGGCATCTTCGGCACCGCGCTGATTGGCAACAATCGCAAGCAGTTTGGTTTTTGAATCATTCAGTTGAAGTCCTTTCAACACTTCGGCACTGTCCCTAAGCTGAGGTATTGCCTTAGGAGACACAAAACTGCCAAAGTCTAAGGTGTCGAAACCCACATTGAGCAGCTTATTAATGTATGCCGTTTTAGTTTCGGTAGGTACAAAGTCATGAAGACCCTGCATGGCATCCCTCGGACATTCTATTATCTTAATCATCCTTCAGCTAAGTTGTGGGACTCTGTTATTAGTAAATAATGACTGCAAATATATGAACAATATGGCTTTTTTATGAGTTGTTTACTTAACTTTGCAGCTTAATCAAACGGAAAATTATATCATGAACCGAAAAAATTTGATGACAATAGGCGGTTTTCTGCTTTTTTTACTTGGATTTATTGGAATAGTAGTAAACATGGTCGGCCTGCATTTTGCAATTACCGATTGGGTTTCTTACTTGGTCGGTTCAACTATTGGATTTATTTTCAAGATCCTCCTCATCATTACGGGTGTTGTATTGGTCATTATAGCCAATAGCAATGATGAAGACCGCTACGATGAGTATTTTGATGGAAATGCCTTCAAGTAACTAAAATTTGTTTTTCCACATCATCGATTCTACCGGAAAAATTGTACGCAGATTGTATTTTGCATTTGTTTTTTTGTTGTAATAATTTTCAATCTCGCCCGTTACTTTAAAGTAAATCAACTGTCCGATTGGCATGCCAAAATATATTCTGACAGCCTGTGTACAGGAAATTTCAAGGGTCCAGGTATTGCAAAAGCCTACATCGCCTTTGCCTGCAGTAGCATGTATATCAATGCCCAATCGGCCAACACTAGATTTACCCTCTAGAAAAGGAACTGCTGCATGCGATTCGGTATATTCAACAGTGACGCCAAGATATAAGGTGCCCGGTTGCAACACAAAACCCTCTTCAGGAATTTCAAAAATTTCAATCTCATTGTGTTTTCGGGCATCCAACACCTCATCTTTATAGGTAGCAAGGTATTTTCCCAAATGCACATCGTACGAATTGGTGCCCAAACAGTTCTTGTCGAAAGGTTCGATGACAATATCGCCATCATTTATCGAAGTAAGAATTTCTTTATCGGAAAGTATCATTTTTTGATTTCGTTTAATTTTGTTAGTCTGCGCAAAGTTCGCAGACTTTGGCAGAAAAACAAAAATATTTCTCTCTTTAGCCCAATCCTTTTTCAATACCGATTTTGATCGTTTTTTGAATGTTCGACAATTGATCGGAGAAATTCGAAAGCTGAGCCACCACCTGAAAAATAGGATCTGACCCATCAGCACCATTCAGCGCCCGGTCCTTCAGGTATGCTTCTTTGATTTGTGTCCAACGCTCAGTTTCCTCAGTTGACTGAATGCCCATCAGCGATTTTAGCTTCAGCATATTGGCCTCGGCATTTACCGTTAGTGTTTGAGATTCTCCTTTATAATGTGAAACAATGAGTGTCTCGATTTCTTCCTCATTCATGATCGGAACAATTTTTTCCGACATTTTATTCATGTTACGGTATGAGCCCTGCAAGAGGAATGGAGGTTCGGTACGATAAGCATCTGCCATGGCGGCTGAGCGGATATACTCGAGATTGACTTTCAGAATCACATCGCGTACCTTAATCATACGTTTGAAAACTTCAGCCAGTTCATTCAATTCCTGATTGCTGTGGTTGGCTTCAAATTCCAGACCCTCTTTACTGCCCGTTTCGGTAAATTTTAGAATCGGGTACAAATCTTTCAGCGATTTTGCTGCCAGTTTTTGCGTAATTGTATTTGCTGTCAATGAGTTTTCTATGTAACTCAATTCGAAAACATCTTGCGTTTTACCAATAATATCGCCCAGATTGTAAATATCGGAACGGTTAGCCAACATATCGGGAATTTTGAATTTCTCACCACTTTCTGTGTATGGATTTCCGGCCATAACAACTGCAACCCTTTTTCCTCTGAAATCGTAAGTCTTGGTTAGGCCTTTGTAAACCCCTTCTACCTTGCGTTGCGCATCGGTGAGTGTGATGAATTTCTGCAAAAACTCAGGATGACAGTGCTGGATATCGTCGAGATAAATCATCACATTGTCGCCCATTTCGAAAGCCAGATTCATTTTTTCCAATTCCTTTCTGGCGCCTGCATTTTTGGCTTCGGCCGGATCGAGTGAGGTGACTGCGTGGCCAATTGCGGGACCATTAATTTTCATAAAAATCAAACCAAGACGGTTGGCAACATACTCCATCAAAGTTGTTTTTCCGTAACCGGGTGGGGAGATGAGCAGGAGCATACCCATGCGGTCGGTTCGGGTGCCATCGCCTACGGTACCGATCTGTTTAGCCATATTGTCACCAAAAATGGGCAGATAAACGCTATCGATAAGTTTATTGCGTACAAAAGATGAAAGTACCCTTGGTTTGAATTCATCGAGTCGGAGCTGAATGCGGAAAGCCTCGCTGAGTTCCCTCTTCAGACGACTGTATGTTTCATGCATTTTCACCGTTTCGTTGGTGAATATTTGCATTTTTCTCATGAACTGAGTAAAATCCAGCAGATATTTTCCTCCAGCAAGCACCACTGGATGGTCTCCCCTGATGCCTTCAATTTCTATACTTGTTTTAATGTCGATAACCTGACTTTCCTGGTAGGGACTGCCAGTAAGCAGTACTGCAACTTCGTCCAAAAACAGATTCATCTGCTGATCTGGCTGCTGTGCAATATAGGCTTGCAGCCATTTTCTGGTGAGTTGAAATTGTTCTGCGGGCTGGCTATCCAAATCTTTCAAAGATTGTTCAAAGTTTCTTTGAGCTGCATTATTACTCAAAAAATTCAGGAAATTCTTTCTCAGCTGATGTGCATCGCCGCTTACCATAAAATAATTTCTGCGCGATACTTCTTTGAAAAGATACTGTGCTGCATTTTCAATCAGGTTGGAATCGAAGATTGGATTTACCTGTATAAAATCTTTCAGTGCATTGCGCAGCTGATCGAGCAGGTATTCAAATTCGCCGCTTTTTGGAAAAACCTGTAAGATGAGTCCGGCGCTTTTCAGTTGTCGCTCCAAAGATTGTTTAAGCTCGGGCGAGGCAAATTTTTGCCAGAAGAAAGCTGCAACTGCCCTGGCATCAGAAGGAAAGTATAAGAGGTCGATACGCTGACTCAGGAAAAGGAGCGTATTTAGAATCTTAGCAGCATCTTCATCATGAATTCCTTTACTGTATCCTTCGCTGTAACGGTTGGCCGAAAAAGCCTGTACCAAAGGCAGTATTTCTTCCGATGCGGGTTTTATGCCCTTTTGCTCAAAATCTTTGAAACATAGATAGGCCAGATATTCCGAACGATAAACATCGCGGTTTTCGGAGGGGAAGCTCATGTCCCAAACAGATCGGGTAGCCAAAAACGCTTTTTCAGCTGCTTTCTCGAAAAATCCGGTACCCGTTAGGTGATAATACATTTCATCGTCTTTTGGGACCATAGTCAGGTCGAGACTCTGTGTGTTGACTGAGAAACTGTGACGGCCAAATTTGATGGCATCTCCACGCTCGCTGAAAAGGTCCTGTTTGTCGCGCAACTGCCTCAAAGCTTCTTCCTGAATGGTTTTCAGCTGCGTTTGAATGTCACCAGCCTTATTGCTATCGCCGAGTTCGTTAAGTTGCTTTATGGTATCCCTTACCTTGTCGATCATCAGATCTGAAGCAAAAAAACCATTGATTTCAGCAGCAGTTTTCATGGATACAGCGCGGTTTTTTATACCGTTCAAAATCCTTTCGGCAGCACTCTGCAGGGCAGTAGTTCTTTTATTAATTGCTTCGGTAAGGCTGAGTTTTTTTGTTTCGAAGACATTGTAAATTTCTTCGCGCTTATCGGCGATTTTCAGGATGAACTCGTCGAATTCGGCAAATTTACTTTCCAGTTCTTCTATTTGCACCATCAGCTTACTCAAGTATTCGTCGCATTTACCCGGTGTATCTGAGATGTCGGTAAAGTTGATAATACTTTGGTCGATGAGTTTTACTTGCGCGGCAAATTCTGCTACTGCTTCGTTTCCACTCAATTCTTTCAGCCTTCTTTTCAGTGCAGCTTTGGCCTGATTAAGGGTGGAGAAAATAGCTGTTATGCTGTCGATGATGCGGGTGGTCTGCGTAGCATCCTCTATTTTTAGGTTGCTCACAATTTCAATCATCAACTCCAGTTGTTTGCCAATATTGTCGAGGCGTTCTTCCAGTTGCTTGCCTTGTCGGGCTGTTTCAACCTTTACAATGTCGGTATCTGCTTCTTTTACTTTTTCGATATAGGGTAGGAGCGCATCGTCGCGCAATAGAAAACCAACACATTCGGCTGACATTTTTTCCATTTGCTTGGCTGCCCTTTCCTCCATCTCATCGATGAGTTTGAGGTCGGTATATCGAAGCTCGCGCAACGAAATAACCTCGCCGCGCAGTATTCTGAGATTCGACAGTGTCTCCACAAAAACATCAATGCGGTTAAAACTGCTTTGACCGATGAATTTGAACAAATCTTCCAGCTTTTGCCCCGTGGCAGCTATGCTGTTTCGGGTCGATTTTTTGATGGCCTGCACCTTTTCGAACTCATCTATTGCAGCATTGGCCGATTTTCTGATTTCCCCCAGGGGGTCATTCAGACCAAAAGCTTTGGGATCCTTTATCCAATAGTAGGAGTCGAGAATGTCGCCCGATTTTTTATTGAGGTCATAATATAGATTGTTATAGCTGTCTTCCTTACCGAGCAGACTCAGGAGTTCCTGACATTCCGCCATGGCACGTACGATATCAGGATTGCCGATTTTATAAAGAAAACTGTCGGTGTAGTCCGAAGGAATCAAATCGCCCACAATAAAAGGAGTCTGCCAAATTTGTATGACATGATGTTTTCCGGCACTTTCTTCGGCCCTGAAATAACAGAGCTCACCGCTGTCGAAAAGCGTGTAACCATTGCAATAAATAGGGGTGCCTACATTCTGTTCAATAACATTGTAAGCCAGCAGGATATAAGAGCTTTTATTTGCATCGTAAAAAACAAAAAGATGGTCTTCTCCATTGGGCGATTTCAGCCTCCTTTCAAATTTGAACTGACCACTGGCATTTTTGTCAAAAACCTTATAATCGCCGGTCTGCAGATAAAAACCATTTGCAAAAATAAGTCCTTGGCTTCCAGGCAAAAGAATCCCAGAGTTGGCTAAGGTGTCAATACGGGTAACCGTTTGCAATTTCTCATTGAATACAAAATAGCGAGGTTCTTCCAGATAGGGTTTGATTTTGAGTAGAATCAGGTTGCCCAGGTCGGCAAAAAGCACTTCACTATCTTCAAGTTTTTGGTCTTTGTGCTGAACATCTTCCCGATAGATACCTTTGCCGTCGTTGGTATTGTCCTCAACTTTAATGGTTAGGTCACCGCCGATGGTTTCAACAAAAACCCTGTCGAGAATGGAAATGTGCGAATGATTGCCGTAGCGGAACATCTCGCGACTGGTTCTTTTCCATTCAAATTCATGTTGTGCAGGGTACTGATATCGATGCTCCCCAGGTTGGGTATAATAAGAGATTTTACCATCTCGGATTTCCCATTTGAACATTTTTACATCGTTCACATCGGCACTCAGCTGAAAAACCATGTAAAAATAGGGGCTGTTTTGTTCTATGGCAAATTTTGTAAAAACAGCATTTCTGTAATAGCGGAAAAGGTTTTGAAAATCGGTAATGAACTGCTTGTGCGTATTGGCAAAATCGGCCATATGCTCCTCGTGGAAAAGCTCTCCGTCGAATTTGTAAATACTGAATACATCTTTGAGATTCACCTCTCTCAGCCCCAAGTGCACATTATAGCCAAAAATACACCAATCGCCAATGCCTATAATATCGCGGGCAATACAGTTGTTTTCTGTATTGATGCGCGCATTTCCCTGCAACTTCAGTTCAATTGCACCGAATACCTTTTTGCGCTCATCATTGAGCTGACTGAGTCGGTTTTTCAGGTCATCGCCAAAGCGGTTGAGCCTGCCTTTTATAACCTCATAAGTGCCCGACTCAAGTTGGGTTTTGTTATTTTGATCCTCAGCTAAAGTTTCTTCAGGGGGATTGGGAATCTCGTTTGCCATTGTATAATGTGCTGATTTTTTACAGATAACTTTCAACAAGTATTTACTTGATGAGAATTTGATTAAAACTTCTTAATGAGTTAAAAGTATCAGATATAATTCATTTTGCTGAATTATACCTGATACCATGCAAAAGCTTGCTAAATAGCTTTTTATCCTAATAATTTACCGGCATTTTCATCACTCATCCCCATACGTGAAATGCTGTCGATGATTCCCATCAAAGCATCTTTGTCGTTATCGCCGGCCAGATTGTAGAGGCGTGTGACGAGGGCCGACATAGAAAGTTTCTGTACTGTATTGGCAGCTACTCCGTACTGTTCCATGAAACGACGCACTCGGTTCAATAATGAATCATCGCCGCTGCTGAGTAGGGCACCTTTGAAATCGCTGAGGTTTGTGGAACTGTCGATAAGACGGTCAACGGCTTTACCCCTTGTAACTGAATTAAGCAGCGAGTCGAAGAATTTGGTTTCTCCGCCCACAATATCGATTTTTGCGGTACGCATTGCCTCGGCAAGCACAGTGGTTTGTGCCTGTGCAATAGCTCTGCGCGCATCGATTTCTGCAATTGTAATCTGACGCTGCTGTTCGAGGCGCAGTTTGTATTCTTCATGATCTTTACCCACACCGTCGAGCAGTTTCATGGCTTCTGCCTTGGCAGAGATGGATTTTGCTTCGGCCAGGCCTTTTTCCTGTACAATTTTTGCTTCGGCCATTCCTTGTTGTTCAGTGACATTTGCACCTACGCTACCTTGTTCTCTGTTCACCTCGGCAACCCAAAGTCCTTTTTTGCGATCAGCTTCGGCCAGTACTTCGAGTGCTTTTGCTTCGGATATCGCTTTCTGCTCAATGAGTTTGGCATCGACCATACCCTGTTTTTCTTTTGCATCGGCCTGTGCTTTGATAACATCTGCTTCGGCAAGTCCAACAGTAGCTTCTTCTGCAGCCTTAGCTTCTGCAGCAATTTTACGCGCTTCCGATTCTTTCTGCTGTGCCGTTTTACGCGCATCAGCTTCAATGACCAACTGTTGTGATTTTATTTCGGCAACAATTTTTTCAGATTCAGCCTTTTTAGTTTCTTCAATTTTCATACTGTCACCAAGTTGATTAGCCTCTATGATGGCTACCTGACGGCGACGTTCAGCCTCAGCAAGCTGAATGGTGTCCTGAATGCGCTGATCTTCTTCGAAAGTTTTCTTTTCTTCGGCTTTACGCTCTTTGATGATGGCCTGAATATCGCGCTTTTTAGTTTCCAAAACGGTTTCTTTTGCAATTTTGGCCTCGCCAACAGTTCTTTCCTTACGTTCAACTTCCAACAAGCGATCTGTTTCAATGCGCTCGTTTTCAACTGCTTCAGTTCTCTCTTTGTTCTTTTTGGCTACAATGATTTCGCGCTGTTTATTTTCTTCGGCAATGCCTTCCTCGCGTTGAGCTTCTTTTTCTTTGAGCGAAGTTTCGAGGTTTTTGGTCAGAATAAGCTGTTTGGCTTCATTTTCCTGTTCCGATTTCAGAATGGCAATGGCGCGTTTTTGGCGTTCCTCTTTTTCTGTTTGTTGCAATTCGAGCTGAAGAATTGCCTCACGAGCTTCTACGTCCTGTTTTTTGAGTGCTTTTTCGCGTTCGCGACGAATGAAGTTTGTTTTTTCAATTTGTATAGAAGTGAGTTCCTCAATTTTTTTGATACCCTCGGCATCGAGGATATTTTGTTGTTTTAGTTCTGAAAGTGGCGTCTGCTCGAGGTAGTCGATAGCGCAGTCGTCGAGTACGTAGCCATTAAGGTCGGTACCAATGGTTTCAAGGATTTTGACCTTAAATTCATTTCTTACGGTGTAAAGATCTACAAAATCAAACTGTTTACCGACGGTTTTCAAACCTTCCGAAAATTTTGCATCGAAAAGACTGTTGAGGGTAATTTGATCGGAAGCACGTCCGGTTCCGATACTTTGTGCCACTTCGATTATATCTTTTTCATTCTTGTTGACCCTTACAAAGAATACAACTTTGATATCGGCCCTGAGGTTGTCTCTACAGACCAAACCGTCAACGCCTGTACGGGTTACCTCGATGGTTTTGATAGAGATGTCCATTTCTTCCATTTTATGCAAAACAGGAATGACGAAAATGCCGCTGTCGTAAGCCACCTTAGTACCGCCGAAACCTGTACGGATAATTGCACGACCCTGGGGTACTTTTTTGTGGGTTTTAGCAATCAGGATAATTATCCCGAAAATAATGGCAAGTAGTGCACCGCCTGAAATCATAAGAATTTGCCAAAGCATGTTTGATTAGGATTTTATGGGTTTTGAAAATTATTGAGAATAGAAATTTTGAATATAAATAAGCAGTTTTTATGAACGAATTTATATCAGTACAAGTCCTCAGACTTCTCTACGATATAGCATTTTTCCTTGCTGTCCTGCTCGAGAATGACAATTTTATCACCTTTTTTAAGTTCAGAACCGTCTTTGGTTTTGACTGAGACAAGCAGCGTTGAATTGTCGATAAAAAGCTTTGCCTGCCCAACTCCGTCTTTCTTTATTTCTGTTGTAAGTGTTCCATTATAACCCTCATAGTGCATAATCCCGGCACTGCTGTCTAATTTGTCGAATATGGGAATGAGTGGTGTGGATAAAAATTTCATAAGAAAGGCACTCAGCACCAGATTTGGAACGAAATAGAGCATGGCCAATAAAAAGTAATTGCCTGGGTTGAGTATACTGCCTATATGATTGCAAATCATCGAAATTGTCCACATGCTGATGATGAGAATGGACATGACCACCATAAAAGGTACCCGGCCAAAATTAAAAAAACGAAGCATGCCAAAAAACCAGCTATTTGTTGGAACATCATGAGGTAGATCGCTATGGCCATGGTCGATGTGAATATCGTGATGCGTATCTACCTGAAAATCTATTGAATCAATTTTTATTGCACCCACGATAACAATTGACCAGTAGATCAGTACAGCTAAAAACATAAGGGTAAGTATCAGATTGGAGGCTGAAAAAGCGGCGGCAAGGATTTCCATATAGTTTATTTACAGAGAATTTTTACGACAGCAAAATATAAAAAATTATGAAGTGCTGTATCATGATAGCCATAAAATTATTAAATATTATTTGAATTAGAAAAAACTTAATTCTAAATTTTTTATGATATTATATTTAGGAATCTTTGGATAAGTATTTATTTGCTTCCTGTTGAAGTTATTTTCAATTTCTCTCGACACCATAAAATAAAACAGCTGCACAATGGGCATACCGTAATAAATTTTAACTCCATGTATTGCAAAAACCAACATCACCCTTTCCGAGGGTAGTGGCAATCTATCGCAACTGTGTTTTAAAGCACAGCAAAATAGAAAAATATCTTAAAGATTTAAATTATTGTGTCGAAAACCGGTTTTATGAATTGGCAGCTGTAATGTTACTTTGAAGAGAAATTTCATCATGATCATAATAAAATTGTTTAGCCCATTCACGGTATTGCCAAACAGGACCATCACCTTTTGCCAGGGCAGGAGGTGTGATATAAATTTTATTTTCCCAAATTTTAAAATCTTGAGAAACATCATGTTGATAGCCTTTAAAAGCTGTTCGAAGTATCAAATCTCTTATAATTTTTTTTGGTGCCAATGCTAACAGAGGATGTATTTTCGAGGGAGTTTCAATGTTTTTGACCATGATTCCAATTTTCAGGTTAATGTAATTTCCTTCGATTGGAGTTGGTAATACAAAATGTCTTGTCTTGATATTGAATTTAGGAATATAAGCCTCAACAATTGAATATCCCAAACCATGAGCCTCGGCATAGAATTCTACCCTAATCATTTCATTTCTTTTGCCAAGAAATCCAGCCTTGCGATGCATTGCGTAGGTAGCATTTAACATAGGCCCCTGAGTTATAGCATCTTTTATGATTTCTACCTGTTTGTAGCCGTGTACGGAGGCAAAATGCCCAATATCTACACTGTTTTCGGTTGTTTCCTGCGGATGGCTGCGCAATTTCCAATCAATTGTCAGTAATTTCGACCAACCTTCTGATGCTATTTCGGGTACTTCCCAATCGGGACTATTCCCTTGCATATCGTGCCAAATAAGGATAAAACCATTTTTTTCCTGCAATTCAAACATTCTTAAGCGAGCTTTAGGAGGTGGTTTTGTCGAATAGCCGGTTTTTGTACAAATGCCATCCGCATTAAATTCAAAATCGTGAAATGGGCATTTAATACAGTCTCCAACTATCTTGCCGCCATGTCCCAAATGAGCTCCCAAATGTGGGCAATAAGCAGTAGAGGCACATGCTTGACCATTTTCAAGGCGATAGAGTACAATCTCCTCCCCAACAAATTTTTTATTAAGAATTTGACCCTTTTTCAGGGCATCAGTTCTGTCTAGCACATACCAACCGTTTGGATAGGGATGCAATAATTCAGGCTTTGGAAATTGCATGATTTTGAATTTAAATGAAAGTAGCAGTAGCTAACATTTTATTTTATGATCGATTAAATTTACTTAATTCCTAGCATTTTTTAGCTGCACAATAACAAAAGTTTAAATCCTTTTTATTCCAATAATTTTTGGCATTTTCAACACCCATTCTCAAACGGCTAAAACGACAATCAAAAATATAAATTCTAATCAAATGAAGCCATACTAATTGTATTAAAATTAAATTATTTTTGAATTTAAGAAAACAGCAATATATTTTTAGGGGAAGATTATCTTTGACTAAAATATAAAAACGAACTAAATGACCAACTTTCCAATAGAACTCGAAATACCTGTCGCCTGGGGCGATATGGATGCCTTTGGACATGTAAATAATGTACAGTACATGCGTTATTTCGAAACTGCCAGGGTAAAATATTTCGATAATATGATGATTGGCGATGATTCAAAATCGCAGGTGAAACCGGTATTGGCATCTTTGAGTGCAAATTTCAAGGCTCCAGTGGTTTATCCCGATACCCTTACGGTTAAAATCGGTGTTACTAAAATCGGAAACAGCAGTCTGAACATGTGCTGCGAGATGTACAATCAAAAGGGGCAGCTGGTGCTAGAAGCATTCTGCACCATCGTGAGCTTCGATTTTGAACTACAGCGACCAGTTTCGGTTCCCGTAAAAACAAGAAATTACATTGAAACCCTCGAGGGTACTGACTTATCTGCTAAATAGATGGAAGGGGATAGCGGACTCAAGGAAAAAGATTTGCCAATCGATTATGACTTGATCATTATCGGTTATGGCATGGTTGGCGCTGTTGCGGCATTGCTTGCACTTAAGTACAAACTGAAAGTGACCGTACTCGAAATCAGAAAAATCGATGACCTTTATGTTCCCAAGGCAGGTCGTATCGATGCCGAAACAATGCGAATATTTGAACAGCTTGGTTTTTCCCGCAATGATTTCAATGCACTCTATGGGTCAAAGATACTTGATTCAAAAGGTCGGGATCTTGTTCAGGTTGCGCATGAACAACTCAATGGCTTTGCTCCAATGTACAGCATCTATCAACCTGACCTTCAGCTGGAACTGCACCGAAAAATTGCTGTACTAAAAGACAAAATTGGTATTTATGAAAAACACAGAGCTGAGGCAATTGAGCTAAAAAAAGACCGGGTAAAAATTATTGCTCATAATCTTGAAACGGATTATTTTTTTGAACTTAGTGGCCGTTTCCTCTTAGCCTGTAATGGTCAGGAAAGTCTGGTGCCAGCCCAATGCGATTTTAATTACCGATTGCTCGATTATACCCAATTCAATTTGAATGTTGAAACCCAAAGCCTGGAGCCGCAATCTTTCAATCAGTTGGCAGTCACTTATTTCGATGGACAATATCCGCTAAGTTGCATCAGTGATTCTGCGCTGCATCAGCGCTGGGAATTCAGACTCGATCCAGATACCATGGCTATGCCTGATGTTTACGAACTCATAAGGAAAGAGCTTGATAAAAAAATCAAGGGCGATTTTGAAATTCTTCATAGCTATGTGTATCAATTCGAGACCCGAATCCTGGACAAATGGCAGCGAAAGAGAATTTTTATAACAGGCGATGCAGCGCACATTATGCCGCCCTACCTCGGTATGGGTCTTTCAGCCGGAATAAAGGATGTTTACAACCTCATCTGGAAAATTGCACTCGTTGCCGATCGCAGGGTTAAGGGATCAGTTTTGGATTCCTATCAGCCCGAAAGGGAAGAAGAAGCAAAACACTTACTCGACCTGAATCTGACCCTTCAGAAACTATTTGACAAAGGTAAATTGGGTTTTATAGACAGGATTTTGTCTTTTTTTAAAATTGGGATTATCAGAAAAATAAGACTTGAAAGCAAATATAGTAAAGGAATAATCGGGACAAAACACAAATTAGCCGGCAAATCATTTCCGCCATTCAATTATCTGAGGAATGCCAAAGCGGTAACGGAAGTTCAACTGCTCTCGGGCGACTTCGTTATTGCTGCCTACAACTGCGATCCGGTCGATGCACTCAATCCCAAAAATATTGAATATCTGGCGCAGTTGAATGCACGTTTTTTGAGATTTGATTCAAAACCAAAGGATGACAACAAAAGATTTACTAAAAGTTTTTCATTTGCTGACAGCCTTGGCACTGCTTGGTTCAAAAAACACAAAATAAATTACATTCTTATTCGACCCGACCGCATCATCTTCGATGCCCTTAAAGATGAAAAACAATTGAATAAGGCAGTTGCCGGTCTTTCAAAAACAATTGAGATTAGAAAAAGGGATAAGCGTGATAATGCTTGAAAACATAGTGATTTAGACGCAATAATCAAACAACTATAAATCAATAAAAATCATAAAATCTGCGTGGTTGGAATTGTAATTCAACTTTATCAAAAATAAACTATCTTAGACTTTTAGCTAAGTCTTTAATGATTATTAAATTATATGTAAAATATAGTTTTATTTAAATACTAAAATAAAAAAAGGATTTGAATTGAATGGCCAAAAACTTACCTTTGCATCAATTGGCATAAAAACCTTTGTAATTAAATTATAAAAACATCAAAAAAGAATACGATGCTTGCTTCTAAAATGGCTGAAAATCTCATCGGATCGGAGATTATAAAACTTGCTGGGGAGATTAACGAAAAGATAAAAAAAGGGGAGAAGATTTATAACTTCACTATTGGCGACTTTGATCCAAAACTTTTTCCCATTCCCGAAGAACTTACCGAAGCAATTATCGAGGCATACAGAGCAGGGCATACGAATTATCCTGCAGGGAATGGTATTGCAGAATTGCGACAGGCGGTAGCAGCCTTTTTGATGAAAAGACAGGGACTGGAATACAATGCCAATGATGAGGTACTTATAGCAGGTGGAGCAAGACCATTGATTTATGCCTTGTATCAAGCAATTGTCGATCCGGGCGAGAAAGTTATTTTTCCGGTACCATCCTGGAATAATAATCACTATTGTCACCTCTCGCATGCACAGCAACTTTTGATTGAAACTACACCTGAGACGAATTTTATGCCAACGGCTGCAATGATTGCTCCGCATATCGGCGAGGCTGCACTTTTGGCACTTTGTTCACCACTTAATCCAACCGGAACGGTATTCAGCAAAGAAGGGCTTCAGGAAATTAGTGAACTTGTCATTGAAGAAAATATAAAAAGGGCACAACTAGGTCGCAAGCCACTTTATATCATGTACGATCAGATTTATTGGACCCTGACTTATGGTGATACTTTTCATCATGACCCTGTCACTTTAAATCCCGCTCTGAGACCCTATACCATTTTTATTGATGGATTATCGAAAGCCTTTGCTGCAACGGGGGTTAGAGTAGGGTGGACAGTGGGGCCAAAATACATAGTTGACAAGATGAAATCTATTCTCTCGCATGTAGGTGCCTGGGCAGCCAAGGCCGAGCAGGTAGCTAGCGCCATTTATTTGGAACAGGATACGAATGTTGAAGCCTACCTAATGACCATCAGAGGCGAACTGGAATTGAGACTTCGTGCCATTTATGATGGACTTCAAAATTTAAAATCGTTGGGTCATAAGGTCGATGCCATTGCTCCGCAGGCTGCAATTTACCTCACCGTACAATTCGACCTCAAAGGTAAAACAACAGCAGCAGGTAAATTATTGGAAAATACAGCCGATGTTACTTCTTATCTTTTGGACGAGGCAAAACTGGCCATAGTGCCTTTTTATGCCTTTGGCGCATCGAGAGATTCAAATTGGTACCGACTTTCAGTTGGCACCTGCCCTGCAGATGAAATTCCATCGATGCTCAGCAGATTGGAAGAAAGTCTGAATGCGTTGAAATAGCAAATTATATAAAATTAAAATCCCTCAAATCATCTGATTTGAGGGATTTTAATTTTTAGTTGACTGCGTTTTTTCGCAGCTTTAAGCTTTTTTTAGTATCCTATATTGTAAAAGTTAATTGTATTGGAATTTTTCTTTCCTGTTAAATTGTAGGGCATATGGTAAAAAGTAAATATATTTTTACATCTCCAGACTTTTTTTGATTTTGAGAATCTCCTCAATTTTAAGTTTGGTTATTTCTGCAATTTCTTCTAAGGAATATCTGTTAGACCTTAACATGTTAATGATAATTTCAGTTTGATATGCTTTCTTACCCTGTTTGTAACGCAGATCTTTTTTGATATCGTAGTCGAATGCCATAATTTTATCTGTTAGTTTTTGAACAATTAATTGTAAGTCTCTCAGACTAGAAAAAACGTGAAGTTGAGTAACAATTTTCTGTTTGTAAAAAATTCCATTTTCGCTCGACTCAATTTTAGTTAAAATTTTCGAGATGACCTTTTCTTTATCTGTATTTTGAAAATCTGCTAATACAGCCAGTATGAATTCTTCGGGTATATTTGAATTGAGGAAGCGCTTATAAGGAATTTTGTTTAGCTCGACAATTTTGTATTTGAATTTCAGTTGTCGGTGAAACACTTGCCTGTTCATTTTCGATTCTCCTCTGCCCAGATAAAATACAATTTGGTGTACCGGCAGGTCATATTTATCGTAGAGCATGCTGTAATATTTCAGCATGCTTTTGTGCATTCTTTTGTCGTCTTTGGTCTGAAACTCTATGTGCAAGATGTAATTCTGAGCGGATTCTTCCTGCAGAATGCGTTTCAGAAAGTCGGGTTTTAACTCTTTGGTATACTGAATGTCATCGGGAATTTCCTCAGCCTTGTCGAATTTTAGTCTTAGTATTTTCTTTGCGAGGGGTAAAAAGATTTCTTCAAGATTTTCTTTCAGAATCTTGTCATATTTGCCGTTCATGGGTTACTGATTTATTTCAGTCTCCAAATATGGGCATTATTTATGACAATTGCAAATAAAAAACAAAAACGTTCAAATAAAATGATTTTATCGATAAGTTGAGTAATTATTCTTTGATTAAGGTTTCTACAATATCAACTGCTGCGCCTACTGTCAGCATTTTTTCAGCAGCATCGTCATCAATTTCTATGTCGAAAGCTACTTCAGTATCCAGTATAATATCGACCAAATGCTGTGAATTGATTTTCAAATCCTTCATAAGATCGGTTTCTTCGCCGACATTGTCTAAAGCCTCTTTGTTTTGCACATAGGGCGCAATGATGTTTCTCAATTTCTCGGTAATTTCGGCACGTGTCATGACAATAATTTTATAAAGTGTTAAAAACTAAGATTCTGTAGACTTATCTGAGTCAATTTGTAAGTATTGCTCAACAATATAATTGTTTCGGTAGGGAGAGGAACGGGCAACCAATTCGGCCAAAAATCCAGTAAGAAAGAGTTGGGTGCCGATTATGATGGTTAGTATTCCAAAGAAGAAAATTGGTCGGTCAGTCATTCCATATTCTGTCCAGACAATTTTTGCAACTGTCAGATAAACCAAAATTGCAAAACCAATGAAAAAAGAAAAAAGTCCTAAGGTGCCAAAAAAGTGCATCGGTTTTTTGCTAAAACGACTTACAAAAATAATAGACATCAAATCGAGTGGACCATTTATGAAACGGCTGAGCCCAAATTTTGATTTACCGTGTTTTCGTGGAAAATGCTGTACTACTTTTTCTCCAATTTTTTTGA